>JBIKHR010000368.1:0-2681 GCA_044362035.1 Polaromonas sp.
ATTCCTTGACCGTGCGATAGGCCATGTAGTTACGGGTCTTGCCGGGCTGCTCCAGCACTTCCAAGTAGAGCTTGCTCAGGTCCTGGCCGTTGATGGTGTTCACGCGCTTGTGGTCAGCGCCGGTGATGACCGCCCGGCGGCAGATGGACGAGTGACCGGTGTCCTTGACGATACGCGTTGTGATCTCAGGGCTGAGAGCCCACTTGATGAATTCCCAAGCCGCTTCTTTGTTCTTCGCGTTTTTGGGAATACCCAGGCCCTGGCTGTTGGAGGCGGGGAAGTCTCCCTTGGGGCCGGCAGGCATGCGCATCACCAATGCTGTTTCCTTGACCTTGCTTTCAGGCGCAGTGAGCATGGAGGTGACCCATGAACTGGAATGAATGTTGATGTTGGCGCGACCTCCGATCAGCGCGGCGCGGGCCTGGTCCTCGGTGTAGCTCAGCACGCCTTGCGGACTGTACTTGGACAAAAGACGGGCGTAAAAATCGACCGCTTCAACCGCCGCTGACGTCGCCAGTGTGGGCGTGATGTCGCCGGGCGGGTTGGCA
Organism: Polaromonas sp.; assembly: GCA_044362035.1. GTDB lineage: Bacteria > Pseudomonadota > Gammaproteobacteria > Burkholderiales > Burkholderiaceae_C > Polaromonas. The sequence continues at coordinate 549 of JBIKHR010000368.1, forward strand.
AACACATCGCCACCAAAGCCCTGCATGTAAGGCGGCAGGTACCAGTGGTGCAGGTTTGAACTCACGAAGCCGGCCATATCGTCCTTGCCGTGCATCGCCTCGGCCACCTTGCCGAGTTCCTCGAACGTTGTGGGCGGCTTGAGGCCGTATTTTTTCATCAGGTCCATGCGGCTGATGCCCATGAGCATGGCGCCGCCTTCCCAGGCATAGCCATAGGTCTTGCCGGCCTTGTCCATGTAGGGAAGCTGCGCGCCCTTGACGAAGTCGTCCGGGTTCCAGCTTGCCGGTGTGTACTTGGCGTCACGCGAAAAAGTATCCAGATCTTGCAGCAGGCCGGCGGCCACCCAGCGCGCGGCAAAGATGAACGTCACATTGCAAAAGTCCCAGGCGCTGCCGCCGCTGGACAGCTCCAGATCAGCCTGCTGGTTGTAGACCGGGAAGGCAGACAGTTGCAGGTCCACAGTCATGCCTGTGGCCGCTTCGAACTCAGGAATGTATTTTTTGAGGTGATTAAAAAACCCGTGCTGGTAGGCCGCACCGCGCAGCTTCACACCGGCGAATTTTTTGCTCTGAGCGATGGCTGGAAAAGCCATAACTGCCCCGGCCGTAGCCGCAGTAGCGCCGGCTGCGCGCAGCAGTTGGCGACGTGATAGATCATTGGTTTCATTAAAGCTCATGCGGATCTCCTGTATTTTGAAGGGCTGAACGGATTGGCTGGCGAAGTTTATGTCAGACAAATAGATCAGGAAACTGAGTACTTACCCTAGTTGTTGAGACTGCAACCGCCAATAGACTACATTCCAATCTGTTTTACAAGTCTGACAAATACCTTGCCAAAAATTGCAAAACCTCTGCCAGGCCAACGACGCACCGGCCCTTCGGTCGCTGATGCGATCGCCCGGCGCGTGGTCGGCGGCGAATGGCCCGAAGGGGCCGTGATGCCGACTGAAATCGAGCTCGCTGAAGCGCTTGGCGTGGCCCGGACTTCGGTGCGCGAAGCTCTGGGGAATCTCAAGGCCAAGGGCATGCTGGTGTCGCGACCCAAAACGGGTACGCGGGTACTGCCGCGCGTTCAATGGAACATGCTCGACGAGGATGTGCTTCGGTGGTGCTGGTCTGACCAGAACCGTGAGCGCACAGCGCTGCACCTCACCCAGTTGCGGCGCATCGTAGAGCCAGCGGCTTGCGAGATCGCGGCAGCGTCTGCAAGTGACACTGACATTGCCGTTATCGAACGTGCCTACCGCGCGATGGACGCCGCTGGTACCGACCCCGTGGCGTTTGCCGGTCCGGACCTTGAATTTCACCGCGGCATATTGCGCGCGACAGGCAACCCGTTCTTGATCTCGCTGGGCGCCACCATCGAGACCGCACTGCGACTGTCGTTTGAGTTGTCCACGCGACAGCCCGGCGCGCCGCGAAAAGGCTTGCCCATGCACCGCGACGTGCTCGACGCCATCTGGGCCCGCAAGCCGGCAGAAGCCCGTCTGGCCATGGAGACCCTGCTGGGCGTCACCGAATCGAACATCCAGCGGGGGCTTTTAGCGGTCGCCGCATCATCACCCTAAGGCATACCCCATGGCCGACATTCACCTGAACTCCATCTCCAAGCGCTTCGGCGACGTAGAGGTCATTCCCGACCTCAGCCTGACCATGCCCGCTGGCAAATTCACCGTGCTGCTCGGCCCTTCGGGCTGCGGCAAGTCCACGCTGCTGCGCATCATTGCCGGTCTGGAAATGCCCAGCAGTGGCGAAGTGCGCGTGGGTGACCGGCTGGTCAACGACGTGCCGCCTTCTGAGCGCGGTTGCGCGATGGTTTTTCAGAACTACGCGCTCTACCCGCACAAGACGGTGCGGCAGAATTTATCGTTTCCGCTGCGCATGGCCAAGGTGCCTGCGGCCGAGCAGACGCAGCGCGTCGACGAAATCGCCACGGTGCTCGAGCTCACGCCTTTGTTGGACCGCTTTCCACGCCAGCTCTCCGGTGGCCAGCGCCAGCGCGTGGCCATGGGCCGCGCCATGATCCGCAGGCCCGAGGTTTTTTTATATGACGAGCCCTTGTCAAACCTCGACCTCGAACTGCGCGTGCGGCTGCGCCTGGAGATTGCACGCACCCAGCGCGCGCTCAAGTCC
>JBIKHR010000231.1:0-5021 GCA_044362035.1 Polaromonas sp.
TGTGAAAGGCGACTTACGGCTCACGCCCCAGCAGGTCCTGCGCCTGAGTCCGGCCTGGATGCCGGCACCGCGCCAGGGCCGGCTTTACGCGGTGGCCGGCGCCAACGAGAGCGCCGAGTTCCTGCGTCACAACGTCCTGATCCAGCAGGCATGGGGCCGCGAGGTGGTGCCGGTGCGCGACGAGTTGCCGGGGCTGAACCACTTCAGCGTGGTCGAGGCGATGACCCAGCCCGGTCATCTGCTGAACCAGCGGGTGCTGCAATTGCTGCGTGAACCAGCCTGAGCCCTTGCGGGCCCGGGCCGCTGCGTCACATCAACAGGTGTTCGCCCGCGTTGTCGCCGCCCAGGGTGACGTAGTTGACCTTGCGAATGTCCATCAACTTTTTGCCGCCCGAATAGCTGATGGAGCTTTGCACGTCCTGCTCCATCTCCACCAGCGTTTCGGCCAGCGTGCCCTTGATCGGCTCCAGGATCCGCTTGCCTTCAACGTGCTTGTACTCGCCCTTGTTGAAGTCTGAGGCCGAGCCGTAATATTCCTTGAACAGCTTGCCGTCCACCTCGACCGTCTGACCCGGGCTTTCCTCGTGGCCGGCCAGCAGGGAGCCGATCATCACCATCGTGGCGCCAAAGCGGATTGACTTGGCGATGTCGCCATGCTCGCGGATGCCGCCGTCGGCAATAATGGGCTTGGTCGCCACACGGGCGCACCACTTGAGCGCCGACAGCTGCCAGCCGCCCGTGCCAAAGCCGGTCTTGAGTTTGGTGATGCAGACCTTGCCCGGGCCGATGCCGACCTTGGTGGCGTCAGCGCCCCAGTTTTCCAGGTCGATGATGGCCTCGGGCGTGGCCACGTTGCCGGCAATCACAAAGGCCGCCGGCATTTTTTCCTTGAGGTAGCCGATCATGTTTTTCACACTGTCGGCATGGCCGTGCGCGATGTCGATGGTGATGTACTCGGGCACCAGGCTAAGTGCCACCAGCTTGTCAACAGTGGCGTAGTCGGGCGGTTTGACGCCCAGCGAGATCGACGCGTAGCTGCCACGTGCTTTCATGCGTTGGACAAAGGCGACGTTGTCCAGGTCAAAGCGGTGCATCACGTAAAAGTAGCCGTTGTCGGCCATCCAGGCGCAGATGGACTCGCTCACCACGGTCTTCATGTTGGCCGGCACCACCGGGATGCGGAAGCTGCGCCCGCCCAGCGTCACGCTGGCGTCGCATTCCGAGCGGCTCTCGACGCGGCATTTGCGTGGCAGCAAAAGGATGTTGTCGTAGTCAAAAATTTCCATGGTCCAAGCTCTCCATCAGGTTATCAGTCACATTGATGAGCGCTTGGATTGGACCGGCTTGACTGTGGCCGGCGTCACGCAAAGTGAGGCAGCCACAAAAAACCGGGCGCAATTGCTTGGGCCCGGTGGCTGATTCTAAGGCCCTAGCGGCGGCAGCGCGATTGGACCGCCGTCAGCAACTCGCCGCGCGCGTTTTCAAGCCAGCCAACCAGGCTCAGGCGCTCTGGGTTGACGCCTTCGCTGACCGCCATCGAACGCGACAGTACCGCGCCCGACTGGCGCCGGTCCCAGTCGGTTTTGAAAAGCCCGCGCACCAGCTGCCGCTCGAGTGGCGAGCCTTCGGTGCCGGCCGGCAAGGTTTCTACCAGCGCCAGCCAGCCTGTGAGCGGCAGGTCTTTGGCGGGCGGCGCAGCGCCGCTGTGTTTGAACTCGATGGAGACGCCAAGGTAGCCGTTGAAGGCGATGCCGTGCGCGACCCGCAGCCGCCAGCCATGCGGCCCCGCCACGCGCGCGCTGCGTTGCGATTGGCCGGCGGGCAGCAGCAGGCCCAGGGCTTGCAGTCGCTCCAGACCGTCGCGTCGGGCCACGGCCGACAGCGGCGCATCGTCGCCCTGGTCGCCCGGCAAGACCCAGTCCAGGTTCAGTTCGCCGGGCCGGGCCGCGGGTGTGCCTACGGCCGTCCAGCAGCCGGCGCAATCGGCGTTGATAAAGCGCTCGCGCAGGCCCGCCGCCGGGCGCTGGCCGTCGCTGGAACACACGGACTGCGCTTGCACCGGCACGCTGGCGGTCAGCAGCCAGGCCAGTGCCAGCATCCACAGAAGCACCGGGCGGACGCGCCGGCCGGGGCGCAAGACGGCATCCAGAAGCGGGCGGGTGTGGCTGCAAGGCGGTTGGCAGGTTGGAATCATGGGGACTTTCTACAATGGCTGCATGTTCGCCGATGTTGCCTCAAGCTCCCCCCTTCTTCAAAACCTCAATCCCGAGCAACTGGCTGCGGTCACGCTGCCAGACACCCATGCGCTGATCCTGGCCGGGGCCGGCTCGGGCAAGACGCGGGTGCTGACCACGCGCATCGCCTGGCTGCTGCAAACCGGCCAGGTCACGCCCGGCGGCGTGCTGGCGGTGACCTTCACCAACAAGGCCGCCAAGGAGATGATGCTGCGCCTGTCCAGCATGCTGCCAGTGAACGTGCGCGGCATGTGGATTGGCACTTTTCACGGTCTGTGCAACCGCTTTTTGCGCGCGCATTACAAGATGGCCAACCTGCCGCAGAGCTTTCAGATCCTCGACACGCAAGATCAGCTGTCAGCCATCAAGCGCCTGTGCAAACAATTCAATGTGGACGACGAACGCTTTCCGCCCAAGCAGCTCATGTGGTTCATTGCCGCCTGCAAAGAAGACGGCCAGCGCGCCAAGGACGTGCCCGTGCGCGACGAGGAAAGCCGCAAGAAGGCCGAGATTTATGCGCTCTATGAAGAGCAGTGCCAGCGTGAAGGCGTGGTTGATTTTGGTGAGCTGATGCTGCGCAGCTACGAGCTTCTGCAGGGCAACCCGGCCGTGCGTGAACACTACCAGCGGCGCTTTCGCCACATCCTGATCGACGAGTTTCAGGACACCAACAAGCTGCAATACGCCTGGATCAAGATGCTGGCCGGGCAGGGCGATGACGCGGCCGGAGGCCCGGGCGCCATGCCGGGCGGCTCAGTGGTGGCAGTGGGTGACGATGACCAGAGCATTTATGCTTTTCGCGGTGCGCGCGTCGGCAATATGGCTGACTTTGTGCGTGAGTTCCATGTCAAGCAGCAGATCAAGCTCGAGCGCAATTACCGCAGCTTCGGCAACATCCTCGACTCGGCCAACCAGCTGATCAGCCACAACACCAAGCGCCTGGGCAAAAACCTCAGCACTGAAGCCGGCCCGGGGGAGCCCGTGCGCGTTTATGAAGCGACCAGCGACTTTGCCGAAGCGCAGTGGTTTGTTGACGAGGTCAAGCAGCTGGTGCGTGACGGCCGCGAGCGCAAGGAAATTGCTTTGCTTTACCGCAGCAACGCACAAAGCCGAGTGATGGAAACCGCGCTGTTCAACGCCGGCGTGCCTTACCGCGTTTATGGCGGCCTGCGCTTTTTCGAGCGCGCTGAAATCAAGCACGCGCTGGCTTATTTGCGCCTGCTCGAGAACCCGCACGACGACACCAGCTTTTTACGCGTGGTGAACTTCCCGCCGCGCGGCATCGGCGCGCGCAGCATCGAGCAATTGCAAGACATTGCACGGGCTTCGGGTTGCTCGATGGGCGACGCGGTCAGCGCCGTCACGGGAAAAGCCGGCGCCAACCTGGGCGCCTTTGTGGCCAAGCTGGATGTGCTTCGCGAGCAAACCGCAGGCCTGACCTTGCGCGAAATCATTGAGTTGGTGCTGCAACACAGCGGCCTGCTAGAGCATTACCGGTTGGAAAAAGAAGGCCAGGACCGCCTGGAAAATCTGGGCGAGCTGGTCAACGCCGCCGAGTCATTTGTCAGCCAGGAAGGCTTTGGCCGCGACGCCGTGGCCTTGCCGGTGGACGAGCACGGCTACCCGGTGGGTCAGGCGCTGCTGAGTCAGTCACCGGCCAGCCAGGGGCTGGACCCCAGTGCGCCGCTGCTAGACCAGCCGCTGGCAAACGCAGAGCTGGCACCCAACGCCGAAACCGGCGAAACCCTGTCGCCGCTGGCCGCCTTTTTGACGCATGCCTCGCTCGAGTCCGGCGACAACCAGGCGCAAGCCGGCCAGGATGCGGTGCAGCTGATGACGGTGCATTCGTCCAAGGGCCTGGAGTTCGACTGCGTCTTCATCACCGGCATGGAAGAAGGCCTGTTCCCGCACGAAAACGCCATGAGCGACCGCGACGGGCTGGAAGAAGAACGCCGCCTCATGTACGTGGCCATCACCCGCGCGCGCCAGCGCCTGTACCTGAGCCATTCGCAAACGCGCATGCTGCACGGGCAAACGCGCTACCACCTGAAAAGCCGGTTTTTTGACGAGCTGCCCGAGGCTGCGCTGAAATGGATCACGCCGAAAAACCAGGGCTTTGGTTCTGGCTTCGGCGGTGGCAGTGCCGGCAGCGGCGGGCGCAGCGACTGGGCCGCCAATGCCTATGCTGCGCGCGCCAATGCTGGGGCAGCGGGCGTTGAGCGCTTTGCCAACCCGCCCGTGCCGCCGCAAAAAAATGCGCCTGCGCACGGCCTGACGGCCGGCAGCGAAGTCTTTCACGCCAAGTTCGGCGAGGGCCGGGTGCAGATGCTCGAAGGCACGGGGGATGATGCCCGCGCGCAGATCAACTTCACGCGCCACGGCGTCAAGTGGCTGGCACTGAGCGTGGCCAAGCTCACCATCGTGCGCTGAAAGGCGCCGGCCTTACTCGGTCGGCAAAAAGCCTTCGATCGACAAATAGCGTTCGCCCGTGTCGTAGTTGAAACCCAGCACCTTCGCGCCGGCCGGCAGCTCGGGCAGCTTTTGCGCAATCGCCGCCAGCGTGGCGCCGCTGGAAATGCCCACCAGCATGCCTTCTTCGCGGGCGCTGCGCCGTGCCATCTCGCGCGCCGGCTCGGCCTCGACCTGGATCACGCCGTCAAGCAAGTTCGTGTGCAAATTTTTCGGGATGAAACCCGCGCCAATGCCCTGGATCGGGTGCGGGGCAGGACCGCCGCCGCTGATGACCGGGCTCAGGCTGGGTTCGACCGCAAACACCTTGAGCTGCGG
>JBIKHR010000020.1:0-16087 GCA_044362035.1 Polaromonas sp.
CGCTGATGGGGTTGCGCTGGCGCGTGACATCCCCGATCGCAAAAACATCCGGCAAGTTTGTTCGAAAGAAGCCGTCGATGATGATGCCGTCGTCGCAGGCGATTCCTGCCTGGCGGGCCAGATCGTCGTTGGCCAACACGCCGATGCCGACCACGACCAGATCGGCCGGGACGGCGCGGCCGCCTTGCAGATAAACCATGCCCTCGTCGATACGGGTGACTTGTGCGTTGAGTTCCACCTGCACGCCATGCGAGCGATGGTGTACCAGCAGGCGCTCGGCGATCGCCTTGGGCGCGCTGCGCGCCATCAATCGGTCTGCCGCTTCAATCACTGTTGTCGTGATGCCAAGTTTTTGGGCGCAGGCAGCCAGCTCCAGGCCGATCGGTCCGCCGCCGATGACCGCGATACGCGAACTTTGCCGCAGCCGAGCCCGGATCTCACGGGCATCGTCCAGCGTGCGCAGGCTCATCACATTGCCGCTGAGTGAAGAACCGGGAAAGGGGCGTGCCCGCGTGCCCGTGGCCAACACCAGCCGGGACCATGCCAGCCGGCTTCCGTCAGCCAGCTCAAGTATTCGCTCTTGGGTATGGATCGCGACAGCCCGGCTTCCAGTCAACAATCGAACGCCGGGGGCCAGAGAGGGCTGCAGAGCAAGCGTTGTCTCGTCGCCAAGCTGGAACTCTTTGGACAACGGCGGCCTGTCGTAGGGCGGATGCGCCTCGTCGCCGACCAAAGTGATCGGGCTGGAAAAACCGAGCGCCGCCAATTGGTTGGCAAGGGTGTATCCGGCTGGGCCGCTGCCGACGATCACGAGTCCAGCTGAAGTGGTCATTTCACGCGGCCCGGAACTCTGCGAAAACCTTGTTGGAATTGAAGATATGCGTCTCTGTGAAGTTGCTCCATTTGAGGGTTGCCTTCAGCTCCTGCATGGCACCAAGCAGGGGACACCAATTGAGCAGTTCCTGTTGCCCTGCCGCCTCGAAGTCTTCGGTTTTTTGCCGGTACCAGTAACCGTAGTCACCCTCGGTCAGCGCCTGATAAAGCAGGCGGTCTGCCACGGTATCCGGTCGCAGGCGCCAGGTTCGATCGCAGAGAAAAGCATGCGACCAGCTGGAAGAAGCCACCACGGCAACGCGCCAGGGCGAATCACGCAGAATCCGTGCGGTAGCCGCGCCCATGTCCATGCACCGCGCGGGCGATGGCCCCGGAGGGTCAAAATCAAGTTTGTCTTCTACCTTGGTGATGAAACCCCGCGCTGAAATCACCTTGCGCCCATAGCAGTTGATCGGGACAGCGATGGTGGGGTAATCCCAGCCGATACGGTCGTAATCAAGGTAGAGAATGGCATTGGTGAATGCGTGTGCCAAGCTCTCATGATGCAGTGGCTTGTAGGCGTAAGCCATATCAAAGCCGGACTCGAGCAAGCCGGTGACCAGATGCTTTGCGATATCACGCCGGCCTTTGAGACGGTAAAACTTTTCGGGCCCCTCACCCCAGGCGTTTGGTTTTCCAGAGGTCATCGCCGAACTCATGGCATGGCGCCAAGGATAGAGGTCCATATCGTCGTAGGCGCAGACGGCGAAGGGCGGAATGATGTCTTCTTTGAAGTTTTCGTACTGGTCGTCACCCCATATCAGAACAACATCCGGCTTGAAGTCGTCCAGGGCCTGGCGAACGCGCCTAAACTGCTCAACCAGCGCGGTACGGTGGCGCCCGGCGGCGACCCGCCCTTCATCTTCGCCCCACTCCTCGCGCATGGCTGCTGGCCAGTTCTGTGGCGACCTCTCATTTTCAGGAATGCCGGTATCACGCAGCGTCATTCGCAAAATGCCACTCATCATCTCGTCGGATGTGCATAAAGGCGGGTAGTGGGACAGTCCCAAGCCAAGGATTTCGGCCATCTAAATCTCCTATGTGCTTGCCGAGGCCCGCTTCAGGCCTTGGCCAATTCGAGGCTGCCGGCAGTCGAACGCGTGCGGCCCTTTTTCTTTGCGACAGCGGCATCACGCTCGCGTTCCTGTTCATGCTCGATCGAGGCGTTGAGCTGATTCAGAAGTGACACCATTTGCAACCGCTGCCCCTTTGTCAGTCCGCTCATCAGACGTTCGAGGCGCTCCCAGTGTCCTGGCAAATGCTTCTTCAGAAAAGCCTCACCCTGGCGGGTCAGCACTGCCAGCAGGGAGCGCTGGTCAGCCACATTCAGCTCGCGCCGCAGCAGACCTTTCTCGGCCAGCGTGTTGATATTTCCGGAAAGGTTATTGGGCTTGACGACCAACATGCTGGCCAGGGCACCCATGGTGGTCGGCTGCCGGGTCCGCTGCAAGGTGGTGAGAATGTTGAACTGCAGCGGAGTCAGACCCAAAGCTGAGACCTCTAGAGCCTGGTCGCGATCAAGGATGGCGAACGACCGATAAAGTGCCAAAAGCGCCCATAGCGCGCTTCCGTCCAGTGTCCTAAAGTGGATGGCACTCGCGGCGACCTGGTCACTGAGCCGATTCAGTTTGGGCGCTGCCGAGTCATCGATCGATTTCTTTTTTGCTGATTTCATAACAATACAGAATATTTCGATTAGTGAAGCATTACGATTGTGCCACATGGCACTCTTTGAAGAAGTTTGTATCCCAAGTTAAAAGTATCGCACCCAAGCGATCTGGTGTTTACCCTAATTTCAGGAATTTTTTTCTACTGAATAATTCAATTAATGAAGTTACCTAAAGAGTGGGCCCATCAAGCTCCTCGCAAGTCAATTCACTCAGGAGGAATTTATGAAACGCCGTGAAGTTATTGGTCATTTTGTAGGCGCTGCCGCCACTGCCAGCCTAGGATTTCCCGCCCTCGCGCAGGACTACCCGGCACGCCAGATCAAAATCGTCGTGCCGTATGCTGCGGGCGGCTCGCCCGACATCGTCTCGCGCATTGTGTCCCAGGCTTTAACAGCTGCGATCTCGCAGCCTGTGGTGGTCGAAAACTTGCCAGGCTCGAGCGGTATTGCGGCCATTGAGCAGGTGAAAAAGGCTGCGCCCGATGGCTATACGCTGATTGTTCTTGATGCCGCGCATTGGGCTGTCAACCGCTTCACCAAGAAGCAGTTACCCTATAACTTTGAGCGAGAGTTGACTCCTGTCTCGATCTTGTCCAGCTCGTCTTTGTTCCTTGCCGTGCACGAGTCCTTTCCGGCAACCAATCTTGCGCAGATGGTGGCGGCGGTGAAAGCCAAGCCTGGTTTCTACACTTACGGCTCTTCCGGCATCGGCAGTCTGCATCACCTGACGATGGAAGCCTTCAAGGCCGGCTTGGGGCTGGACATCCTGCATGTGCCTTACAAAGGGACCGGTCAGTCAGTACCGGCTCTCGCCGGGGGGCAAGTGTCGATGGCTATCGCTGCCTACAACTCGCTGGGCGGCTTCGAAAAATCAGGCCGGATTCGTGTTCTTGCTGCTAACACGCGCGTGCGCGCCGGCATCCTGCCGCAGTACCCGCCCATGGGAGATGCCGGTCTCCGGGATTTCCACTTCCCTGGCGAAAACGCGCTGTTCGCACCCGCTGGCACGCCCAAGGCGGTGATTGACAAACTGGTAACCGAACTGCAACGCATACTCAGACAGCCGGAAATGATTGCGCGACTCAATGGGGCAGGGGTCGAGCCACCTGCCGTTATCACGCCCGCGGCCCTCACCGAAACCATCCAACGTGACATTCCTCGCTATGAGACCGCTGTCAAAGCCGCTCGCGTGGAGCCCGAGTAATCAACTCCTGTCATCAGGTACCCAGAATGAACCAGACCGCAGTTACCTGGAGCCAGCCGACGCCGTCCCGTTCGGCTATCGAATCCCTTGTGCAAGAGGGAAGAGTGCACTCCCGCGTCTATACCGATCAGGCCATTTTTGATCTTGAGTTGGAGCGCATCTTTCACACCGCCTGGGTCTATATCGGACACGACAGCGAGGTGCCGAAAATCGGCGATTACCAAAGACGTCAAATGGGCCGCACGCCAGTAGTGATGGTGCGCGGCAAAGACAAACAAGTCCGGGTGCTGATCAACCGCTGCCGCCATCGCGGCGCCATGGTCGTGGAGACAGAGTGCGGGAACACCAAGTTGTTGCGCTGCTGGTATCACGGCTGGGTGTATGACCTGGACGGCTCCTTGCGCGAAGTACCCGAGCCCGGCGGCTACGGCCCCGACTTCAAGTGCGAGAAGATGGGCCTGTCCCAAGCGCCGCGCGTGGCTTCGCACCGTGGCTTCATCTTCGCCAGCCTGCAACCGGAGGGCGAGTCACTGACGGAATTCCTAGGGGGCGCAGCCGAGCAGTTCGATATGCTGGTCAACGCCTCCCCCACAGGCGAGATTTTCCTCGATGCGGGTGTCAACAAGACTGAGTACCGGGGCAATTGGAAACTGGTGGGTATGGATGGCTACCATCCTAACTTCGTCCATGCATCGGTGGTTGCCGGCTGGGCGAGAAACTCTGAGTCCGGGATTGGAGCGATGCACCGGGAAGACCCGTTCAGCGATGCCGCCCTCACCCTCACCCGTGACTTGGGCCACGGCCATGCGATGCTGGACTTTAGGGCGCAGCGCCTCAAGAGCTACAGCAAGCATGCGGATTTCCTGGCCAAGGTACCGGGTGGCGCGCAGTACGTCGAAGACATGCACAAGGCCTATGGAAAGAGCCAGGCGGAGTTGCTGTTGAGCCTCTCCGGCGATCCGCATCTGGGTGTGTTTCCCAACCTGCAGTTGATCGGCAATCAGGTCCGGATCATCGTCCCTGTGGCCCCTGGCGTGACGCAGGTCTTGATGTTCATGGTGCGCCTGGGCGGTGTCAGTGATGAGATCAATACGCTGCGGGTGCGCCAGCATGAGTCTTTCTACGGCCCGTCAGGTTCCGGCTCGCCCGATGATGCTGAAATTTTTGAGCGCGTGCAGACTGGCATGCAGGCAGAGTTCAACCCCTGGATCGAAATCTCCCGGGGAATGCACCGCGAGTACACCGACACGGATGGCAGTGTGGTGGGCCGAATTACCGATGAAGTGCCGCAGCGTGGCCAGATGAAGCATTGGCTGCATTTGATGACGCAGGCCACTTGAGAAACACTGGAGTTTAGACATATGGACCGGGAAACGTTGTTGACCCAATGGGCGGAACTCCGCGAGGTCGAAATCTTTCTTTATCGGGAAGCTGAGCTTGCCGACACCCACCAGTACCAGGAGTGGTTCAAACTTTTCACTGAGGACCTCCTGTATTGGGTGCCTTGTAACAGTGACAACAGCGAGGTCGGCAAAAAGATTGCGTTGATCAACGATAACCGCCCGGAACTCGACGAACGTCTGTTCCGTCTCGGAACCAAGCATGCACATGCTCAGTCTCCCAAGTCGAGACTGTCACGCGTCGTCACGAATATTGTGCTTGGCGACGACTGGCAGGGGGCGGTGGGGGGCACTGTGAGCTCACGCCTGCTGATGACAGAAGTCCGCAACGGAAAAACCAATCACTTGGCTGGGCGCGTCGTACACGTACTGGTGCGTCAGGACGGGACCTTGCGTATGAAAGAAAAGCGCGTCTACCTGGCAGCAAATGACGAGGTTCTACCAAACCTCACTTTCATCATCTAAGAAGAAACTACAAGGCACTCTCATGACACAAAGCGACCCCGAAATTGGTAAAACCGTCATTGCTGCCGGTCTCAAGACAAACTACCTAGAAGCCGGCCAGGGTGATCCTGTCATCTTGATTCACGGCTCCGGCCCCGGCGTTACCGCCTATGCGAACTGGCGCTTCACGATTGAGCCCTTGGCCCAGAAATATCGCGTCCTGGCGCCGGACATCGCCGGGTTCGGTTACACCGAGCGCAAGTCCGACCAGGAATACAGCCTAGATTTCTGGGTCCGGCACCTGACCGAGTGGATGGACGCGGTGGGCGTCAAGAAAGCCCGCTTTATCGGCAACTCCTTTGGCGGTAGCCTCACCTTGGCGATTGCCTCCCGTTACCCCGAGCGGGTCGAGAGCTTTGTGCTGATGGGGGCAGCCGGCGTCGAGTTCGAACTCACGCCCGAGCTTGACGCGATCTGGGGCTATGAGCCTTCCATCGAAAACATGCGCAAAATTGTGATGTCCTTCGCTTACGACACCAGCATGATGACGGACGACCTTGTTCGTTCCCGCTATGAGGCCAGCGTGCGTCCCGGCTACCACGAGTCATTTTCCAAAATGTTCGAGGTTCCCCGCCAACGGCACATCAAAGCGCTTGCCACCCCGGACGACCAGATCCGGAAAATCCCCCACAGGGCCATGGTCGTGCATGGCCGCGACGACAAGATCGTGCCACCGACAAACAGCACCAAACTGCACTCGCTGTTGAAGAACTCAGATCTGCACATGTTCAGCAATTGCGGGCACTGGACCCAGATCGAGCGCAAGAACGATTTCAACAAGCTTGTGCTGGACTTTTTTGCGGCCTGAGGCCATGAAGGTTTCCACACAGACGCTGCCTCTGGTTGGCGTGATGATCGGCGACCCGGCGGGCGTCGGTCCTGAGGTATGCGTTCGTGCCATCGCCGCTGGCGAGTTGGCAGCCCTCTGTCGGGTCGTGCTGATCGGGAACAGGGCGGTACTTGAGCGCGCGGCTGGGGTCTGCGGCCTCCAGCTTAAGTTTGAGGTGGTCACTGACCTGGACAAGCTGCCTCATCTGGCTGATAGCGAATCGGTGTGCGTCCTTGATCCAGGCACTTTCGATGTAGGGTGCAGCACCTTTGGAGTGGCCTCTGCCGCCAGCGGTGAGGCGGTGCTGCAATGGCTGGCCCTTGGCGAGCAACTCGGCCGTGCGGGCAAGCTGCAGGGACTGGTACTCGGTCCGATGGAAACGGCATCCATGAAGGCGACGGGCAAGGTTCATGACATGGACGACCTTCAGCCTGCCGGCACGTTCATGCTGCGAATGAGCGGAAATCTGCGAGTGGTTCCGCTCAGCGAACACGTTCCGCTCTCCACGGCGATCGGTATGGTCCAGCCTGATCGCGTGCTGCATGTGGTGCGGCTCGTGCACGAAACCCTGACCCGCTGGGGCTTTACAAAGCCGCGTATTGCGGTGGCCGGCATCAACCCGCACGCCATGTTCCCGGAGGACCAGGAAAAAATTGCGCCTGCTGTCGCTTCGGCAAGGAACGAGGGTATCGAGGTTCAAGGACCGCTGGTTCCGGATACGGTCTTTCGCCACACCGTCGAGGGCCGGCATGACGTGGTCGTCACAATGTTCCATGACCAAGGCCAGATTCCGATCAAGACAGGCGCCTTTGAAGGCGCTTGTACCGTTTACATCGGCCTTCCCTTTGTGATGCTCAATGTGCCGCATGGCACCGCCTACGACATCGCCGGCAAAGGACTTGCTCAGCACCTGAGCATGCTGTCAGCCATCCGAACCGCGGCAGCCCTGGCAAGCGGCCGTCCGATCGCCATTTAAATTCAACGAGGAAAAAAATGGCAAAAAAGAAAGTGGCGCTGGTCACCGGTGGAACCACTGGGCTCGGAGAAGACATTGCGTTGCAACTGCAGCAAGAAGGCTTTGATGTAGCGGTTTGCGGCCGCCGTACCGACAAGCTGGCCGCCATGGAAGCTCGTGGCTTTCGCACCTTCCAGTGCGATATTGGCGATCGCGAGGACGTTGCTCGTATGAAGAGGGACTTGCTGCTCGCCTTTGGAAGGCTTGATGTGCTGGTGAACTGCGCGGGCGTCGCGGTTCAAAAGGGGCCCTTCGTAGAGATGTCTCTCGAAGAAATAGCGTACCTGGTCCAAGTCAATGTGCTGGGCACCCTCTATGTCACCCATTCCTTTTTACCGCTGCTGATCGATCAAAAGGGATCGATCGTGAACTTCAGCAGCACGCTGTGCCAGCGGCCACGGCCGGGGACTGTCGCCTACTCCGCGACCAAGGGCGCGGTGGAGGCCTTCACACGCGCGATCGCCATCGAAGCAGCAGAGCACGGCGTGCGGGTCAACTGCATCGCGCCCTCGCTGGTGCGCAGCGAAATCTACCTTGCCGCGGGAATGACCCCGGACGACTATGACAAGTTGCTGCAGGCCCGCGCCAAAGAGGTGCCGCTCAAGCGCGTTGGCGAGCCGGAAGATGTTAGTGCAATGCTCTCCTACCTGGTCTCGGAGAAAGCCGGCTGGATTACCGGCCTTTGTCTTGCCGTCGATGGTGGCTCCATGCTGCGTTAAGCCGCTGATCATGTTTACGAAAGCTACCCGGAGCGGGATGTCGGCGTGTGGAAATCACTGTAATTTAAAGTTTGATTTTTGCAAAAAGCCCATGACACTAACCGCATAAGAAGTAGCGCGGCAACAGCTGAAAAGTAAGAACCCCAAGACGCGCCCGCGCGCCCGCAGGCGATGTGTGCCGTTAAGTCTTGTCCGCGAGCCTCTTGGAGCGCCTCCAGCGCTGCTTTGCCAGCCTAGATAGCTGCTCCCTGCCGCCAGCCACAAGCCACCGCTGGAAGCCCGTTTTTGCTACCTGTAACTGGCCATTAAACATACGCGCCTTGGTAACTAAAGCGATGGCCCGTTTGCCCTCAGGCGTCTTGGGGCCTGTGCTAGCACCACCGTGCAGCTTGCAACGGCCGTTGAGCAAGCCCTGAGCCTTGCAGGGGGCGCCGGTGGTGCGGGCGTGAGCACCGCATTGCATTTTTGATTTCATGTCTTGAAGTTAATCGCTGTTTTGTGGAATCGACTAGGGTGAAGGGGGTGAAGGCGGTGAAGGCGGTGCTCCCTCAACAAGCGACACACACCAAGCTGTACGCCCGTCTGCTTGCACCCGCCGAAGCTCATACCCACCAACGATGCGGTTGACGTATCTCTTCAAAAGCCAGCCGAGCTTTGAAGGATTGATAGCACCGCGCTCAACTACTGGAAACTCGCGGATTGCTTCTTCCAAGTTCGAATTGAACTCGGCGCGACTTAAAATCTTGCGTACCGCTGCAGGGCTTGTGCCGAATTCCGCATACATCTCCTCAAGCAGTACCTTGAGCGCATCACCATCAGGGTCATGACGGATCTGGAACAGCAAGGCAGTAGCGGGGTCGGGCAAGCCCAACCACATGAGCGGGAACCTGCAGTACTCTGACCAAGCACCCGAGTAGGTGACGATGCTTTCGGCATCGGGGCGCGGCATACCGGCTTCACGGTACGCTTGGATGATGGTCAGCGCTGCACACACATATTTGCTTCGGAGCTGCCGCACCTGCTCTACTGGATTACCTGTGTAGGCGATCGTGGCAGGGGTGGCGCAGCGGGGATTCAGGTGAATCGTCAGAACCCTGCGCAGTAGATCACGTACCGGGCCGACGTTATTGCCGGAACCCAAGAAGAGGGTTCTGGTGCTAACAGTTGCCGTTCTGCTGACACCCAAAATTCTGTCCGTGATTTGAGAAGCAGTGAGCATCCGTTTGATCGTCCCATGCGGGGTCCAGTCTGAATCCATGTCATCAAACTCGACCACCGCAGGGCTGGTCAGCAGCAGGGAGAGAATCACCTTGGTTGCTTCTTCAGATGTAGTCGGGTAGCTGACCTTCGCGTTGCCACCAGGCCCCGCAAAGGTACCGATCAGGTCACACAGGTAGGTCTTACCGCTGCCGAAGACCGATGCATGAACATGAAACGCCGGGGCGTACTCCAGCGACGGTCTGACAGCCGCGGTCAGCATGGCAGCGAGCGCCGCTGCCTTGTCATGCGCGGCCACAAAGTGAAACTCGCGCAGCAGCTCCTCCAGTAGCGCCAGAGCATCTTTTGCGGCAGCTAAGGTTGGCTCTGAAAGTGGGAAGTCTTGAGGGGCAAAGACGCCATACCTTTGAGTTGCACTGTCATAGCCCGGTTGGGTTACCAACTCCCCATCAGACTCGCGAAAATACGGCTGCCGGGCAAGGCCCTTGAGTGGCAGCAGGTGTCGATAATTTTGAGACTCGTAAAGTATGGCAACGTGTCTGGTTGGCGGGTCAGTGCGCGTCCAACTACCACCATGACGGTCGGAATATCTTTCCCAGCTTGCTGCCCGTGCCAACTCCCGCGTCAGTGCCGGCGCGCTGGTTGGGACGATTGTTGGGTTACCGGTGTTGGGGTCGGTAGTAATAGAAACGATCAAACCTCCGGCTTGGTAGTGTTGCCCGAGGTTAGCCAGTTCGCTCTCAGCCGCGTCCAATACCCGGTTCATATCACCAGCCACGATGCGGATCACGGGCTTATGTCGGGCCGCTCCGGCGCGGACCCCTAAAAACTCAAGGAGTGCCCCAATTCTGTATTTTTCTCGGTGTGAGTGCTGGCAGCAGTAACCACCCAGTGGGTACCCCTCGGAAGGCTCAAAGTAGGCGCTTCCGCTGTCCTTTGCATCCGTATGTTCATCCACCCAAGGGCAGGTGACGTCATGCTTTGCTGAACCCAGAGGGGTCTTGTAGAGCCCGCGCGCTTGCAAGGCGGCAACGACAGGGTTAAGCCGTGCCCTAGGGGTTAGCACATCATCTTCGTCACCTAAATTTATGTCCAAGATATGTGCGTTCCCTGCGCCGCGTTTGGCAGGGAGTTCTAAATGCAACAGCTCAATAATTTCTTCCGGCGTGTACCGCTTCGTCGGGCTCCACTGTTTGAGACAGCAAGAAGGCTGTTGCCCATCCTCGAACCGGTACTTCGATTTCCCGTTGATCGCTACCGGCAGCCGGGCCCACCGGGTTTGCACACCACTTGCACCGTTGTCGCACAAGCCTTTAGCCCTGATGGCGTCATGAATCGAATTTGCTAAAGCCGGGTCCTCCAGCGGTTGGCTCAGGATAATCCCACCTTGATGGTTGCCGGGGCTGGTTTCGATCAACCATGAAAGCTCGATCTCCTTAAGCAGCGCTGGATCGACCTTTGTGCCGATGTCATCAAGCATGAAAAAATAACATGCAGAAAATTGAGTCTTCGTTGCACGGAGCTGCTCGCCGTCCATCCCCCGGAAGGTTGAACAGGCCAAGTAGTTGTTGGTTGTAGGCAGGAGTGCCTTGTAAGACAGACTGGCTTTTTTTGCGGTCCATCCGCCCAGATCAGGGTCCCCATGCTTAACGCAAACGGCCGCGTGCGTGTCAGGAGCTAACTCCGTGAAGATCGACCGGATAAATTCGTCGTTGGATATCTGCGATCCACCGCCTTCACCGGCTTTACCGCCTTCGTGCGCCTCGGTCGTAAAAACTTCATCATCGTCACTTGAACCGGGGGTTGATGTGTACTCGCTCATGATGCAATACCCTCATGGCTTGCGTCGCTGAGTGTGGTGTCTTGATTTGCAAGATCACCGCGCTGGTCAATCCAGTCTGTTACCTGCTGAAGCTGCCAGACCTTGATGGTTGGCGAGAGCATGATGGGCTTAGGGAACTTGCCCTGCGCCACCCATAGGTTGATAGTCGACTTGGCGAGGGTTGTGAGGTCGCTTGCCTCGGTGATGCGGAGCAGTTGCTTGCTGTTGGTCATGTACGGACTCCATTAGTTGAAATGAAATCCAATGATCCTCAAGCGCACTCATCCAATCAATGCCAAAACAAGTTATCGCCAATTATTTTTCGTGTGGCCTACAGAGCTTTAAGGTAAATAGGCAAGTCGAAGCAGTTCGCGTGGGAAATGGCCTTGGAATATCCTCTTCCCCAATAGCATCCCACCCTAAGCACTTTTTGTATGCGTTCGGGTTGTTCGCCATCAACAACCTACTGACTTTAAGGCTGAGCTGCTCTGCACTCAAGTCGCGCCCTGTTTTCTTGAAATGGGCTTCTGCCATATCGTAAGCAGTAGAAAAATCTTCACCCTTTGGTGGGCGTCCTCCGGCCTGTTTGGCAAGAATTGGTTCTGCCAGTCGCTCAAATGCATCGAATAAATCGGGTATTGCACTTTCATAAATACGCAACTTTTGATACATAACCTCTTTGGAATTTTGTTCCTCCATGGACATCTTTGCCAAAATTTTCTGGCCTTGGACTATCGATGCAAGGGCACCTCCAAGGCGAAGCAATCCGTCCTTCATTTTTGCTTTCGGGCTGACCTTAGAACTTTTTTCCAACGCAATCTTCTTGGCTTTAGGCTCGCTCATATCGTTCCTCAATATCAGATGCAATTCAAATGATGAGATGCGCATAGGTCGCGCTCACCTCATTCCAGTACGGCAGGTAGTTTTCAAGAAGTCTAGTCATCACGGTTCATCTTCTGGAAGTTATCTCGGTCGTTTGCCACGCAATATGACTCCCAGTCTTGCATCAACCGCCGACGGCGCTCCAACAGGTTACCCCTGCGGTAGGCCTTCTCGACTTTGTTGCCGATGGTATGCGCCAAGGCCATCTCTGCCACCTCGGGGCTGTGATCTGTCTCTTCTGACACCCAATCCCTAAAGGTGCTGCGAAAGCCGTGTACGGTCAGTCCTATCTTCATGCGTCGTACCATCATGAGCATCGCCATGTTGGACAAGGGTTTGCCACTCCGCGAGAACAGGTACTGGCTTTCAGGATCAATGCTCTGAGCAATCTGGAGCAGATTCAGTGATCTTTGGCACAACGGCACTTGATGCTGCTGCCCAGCCTTCATGCGACTGCCGGGTATGGTCCACACGTCCCCTTGAACTTCGTTACGCAGACCGTGAACGACCTCCCCAGTTCTTGATGCGTTCAGAACGGCGAACTCCAAAGCCAGTGCGGAGATGCCTTCGGTTTCGCGCAGCTTAGACATGAAGACCGGTATGTCCTTATATGGCAGCGCCTCGTGGTGCTTGTCGGATGCCCGCTGAGTGGGAAGCAGGTTTTCCAAGTGTCCCTTCCAGAGGGCGGGGTTGGGGGTAGTGCGGAACTTGCGCGTGATGGCGGCGCTCATGATGCGCTCAATGCGGCCACGAAGTCGCACGGCAGTTTCGGTCTTGTTATGCCAGATCGGTGTCAGTATCTCCAAAATGTGCTGCGTCTCGATCTCGTCCAGCGGCATCGCGCCGATCACGGGGAAGGCGTAGCTCGCAACAGTAGCGACCCACTGGTCACCGTGCTTCTGGTTGCGCCACTTTGGTCGCATGGTCTCGATGTAGGCCAGCGCAAACTCCTTGAACCTTGGTGCCGCGCTGGGCTTCGGCACACGCGTGGCAGCCTTTTTTTCTTGCAAGGGGTCAGTACCCTTATTGATCTGGTTGCGTGCCTCAGTCGCCCGCTCTCGGGCTTGCCGTAGCGCAACATCGGGGTAGGCGCCAAAGCTAAGCCCAAGGCGCTTGCCATGGTTGGTGTACCTGAAGATCCAGTACTTCTGCCCCGTAACCTTGACCCAGAGGTGCAACCCTTTGGTTTGGTCGTCCGTATAGCGTCCTGCCTGTGAAAGTTTTTTGATTACGATGTCAGTTAGTTGCATGTCATACGCTCCTGTTGTTACCACTGTTGTTACTCCATCAAGACCTAAGTACGGGGGCACACGGTCTTGTATCGTCACAATAGGGGCTTGGAAGAGATGAACAAAGGCGGTAACTAGTTTCTGCGTAAAACTTCACTGCACAGCAGGGGACGGGGCCAGCTAAGAACGGTCAAGCCAATGCAAGGTCTTCCAAGACGCTACATTGCAAGTTTCAGACACCCTCTCCGCCAGACGCCCAACAAATACGCTCCCTCCGGGGCGTTTTTTGTTTCTATCCCCAATTTACCCGCCAACAAGCCACGCCTTGCAACGACATCTTGTCTGGTCATCCGCAGGCCGGTTAGATGCGTCTGCCGCTGATCACGCGCACCAACATCATCACCACGGCAATGACCTGCAGGATGTGGATCATGCCGCATGCGGTCATGCCGGCTAAGCAAGCGGCAGTCTGAACACGCCGAGCTCGTCCGGCTTGCATTGGGCGATCAGACCGGTTTCCCACGCAAGGTAACGGCGGGCTGCTTCAAGGTTGCCGTCATGGCGGTCATGCACAAAAAACAGGTAGTCGATGGCGTCTGCATCCGTGGGCCATGCCGGCGTAGCTTGCAGCGCAAGCCCAGCCCGTGCCCAACTTTCTACCGGGGCCCAGCTGACGTTATGCAGGCCAGCGGCCAGCAGGTCTGTGGCTGCCAGTTGTGCTGTGCTGCGGTCTGCCGCCAGCAGCAGAACATGGCGGTCAAGCGTTGCGGCTTCGCCGGCCTTGCCTGACTGAACATCCGACACGATGCGGGGTCGAACCGACCAGGTTGCGCCTGCGGCGTGCCGGATGCGAAAGGCCAGTGAGGGCTGTACATCCATCAGTTGCGGCTGGTGTTGGGCAACCCAGGTGGCCAGCTCGCCCGGACTGATTTCGGGCACGGCGCTGAGTACCGGCGACTCCACTGGGCGCACCTGCAGCGGTGCTGAAATACCGCCTTCCACGATTGCCGCGTCCAGCCCGAGACGGCGCAGCCAGGCGGCCATGACGGGGGCGCGAACGTTTTCATCATCCAGCACGATGACGCGGCTGCCGCGCACGCCAATCGTCTGGTCTGTGGCCTGCAACAACTGTCCACCGGCTGCGTGCCGGGCGCCCGGCAATGTACCTGCTGCGAACTCTTCTGCGCTGCGCACATCCAGCACATAGGTGGTGCGTTGGCTATCGTCCAGCCAGCCTTGCGCCTGTGCGGCGGTCAGCGTGGGCACACCGGCTTGCGTGGCCTCAAGAGCGGCCAGCGAGCGTTCTGTTTCACCGGTCGTGATCGGACCACTCGCGCGGCGGGTGCTGCCGTGCTCCAGACTCAAGCCCGCCAGCGCCCAGCCCTGCGTGCCATTTTCCAGCGCGACAACCGGGTTCGGAATGCCAAGGCTGCGCAGGATTTGCGCCCCGATGATGCTCCGCGTGCGCCCCGCACAGTGAATGACGATGGGCGTGGTGGCATCAGGCGCCAGTGTGTGCCAGCGTGCCGCCAGCTCACCGTTGGGTACCGATAGGGCGCCCGGAATGGTCATCTTGCGGTGTTCTTCAAAAGTGCGGCCATCGAGCAGCAGCAGCGGTTCACCGGACGTCAGTCGCGCCTGCAATTGCTGCGCCGAAATGTGCGGTGTGCCCAAGCTGTGTTCGACCTGTTCGCCAAATGTTTTGGACGGCAGGTTGACGCCCTTGAACAGCACATAGCCCGCCGCCAGCCAGCCGGGGGCACCGCCAGCCAGAATGTGAAGGTGGGTGTAACCCAGCGTCTTCAGCCGGGTAGCCGCGTGCTCGCCAACGCCGTCGCCGGCATCAATCAGCACAACGCGTGTGGTCTTGCGCGGTACCAGCTTGAGGACGTCCAACTCCAGGCGGCTGTAAGGCAGCGGGATCGCAAAAAAGGGATGGCCCTCGCCAAACTGGCCGGCTTCGCGAACGTCCAGCAAAGCGATTTCCCGCCCGTCATTGAGCCACGAGCGGACTTGGGCCGCAGTGGCTTGGGGTGTGAGTGTTGTCATAGGGAACGATGGATGATGGGGTTATGGGGCAAGCCTACCGCACAATGGGGGCAATGATTTCGACAGCACCGCCCGCACCACACAACACTTTGGCCGTATCTCTTTTGTGGATCACGCCCGCCCTCTGGTCAGTCAACTACATCGTGGCCCGATCTGC
This sequence comes from Polaromonas sp., assembly GCA_044362035.1. GTDB lineage: Bacteria > Pseudomonadota > Gammaproteobacteria > Burkholderiales > Burkholderiaceae_C > Polaromonas. The sequence goes on from JBIKHR010000020.1 coordinate 15,571, forward strand.
ACCCGGGGTGATAGAGCCGCACATGCTGGCTTTTGGCCGCTGGGCTTTGGCAGGTTTGATTCTCAGCCTCATCGCACGCAAGGAACTTTGGCGCGAAAGGCGCAGCACCTGGCAGGCTGCCTGGCAATACTTGGTGCTGGGCGCTCTGGGCATGTTGATTTGCGGGGCCTGGGTTTACAAAGGCGCGCAGACCACACCCGCGATGAACATAGCGCTGATTTACGCCGCCTCGCCGGTGCTGATCGCGCTGGGTGCGGTGCTCTGGCTGGGTGAGAAGTTTTCCTGGCGCCAGGGTCTGGGCGTCGCCATTGCCATGGCCGGCGTTTTTCATGTGGTGGTCAAGGGCCAATGGACGTCACTTTCTCAGGTGCAATGGACCGTGGGCGATGGCTGGATGGTGCTGGCCATGATCTCCTGGGCCGGCTTTTCCTTGCTGCAAAAAAAGTGGACCAGCCCGCTGGGCAGCACCGCGCGACTGGCGGTCATTTGCATGTGCGGCTCACTGCTGCTTTTGCCT
>JBIKHR010000232.1:0-4992 GCA_044362035.1 Polaromonas sp.
TTGGGCAGCAGTTTGCCCAGCAACGCGTGGCCGGACTCGTGGTAGGCCGTGTTACGGCGCTCTTCTTCGGGCATGACCATGCTTTTGCGCTCGGGCCCCATCAGGATCTTGTCTTTGGCTTTCTCGAAGTCCTGCATCTCGACCACGCGGGCACTGCGGCGCGCAGCCATCAGGGCGGCTTCGTTGCACAGGTTGGCCAAGTCGGCGCCCGACATGCCGGGCGTGCCGCGGGCAATGATGCTGGCGTTGACGTCCTGACCGAGCGGCACTTTGCGCATGTGAACGTTCAGGATCTGCTCGCGGCCGCGGATGTCGGGCAGCGTCACGTAGACCTGGCGGTCAAAGCGGCCTGGGCGCAGCAAGGCGGCGTCCAGAATGTCGGGGCGGTTGGTGGCAGCCACCACGATCACGCCGACATTGGTCTCGAAACCGTCCATCTCGACCAGCATCTGGTTGAGGGTTTGCTCGCGTTCATCGTTGCCGCCACCGAGGCCGGCGCCACGCTGGCGACCCACTGCGTCAATCTCGTCAATGAAAATGATGCAGGGCGCGTTTTTCTTGGCGTTCTCAAACATGTCGCGCACACGAGCCGCGCCCACACCGACGAACATTTCAACGAAGTCAGAGCCGGAGATAGAGAAGAAAGGAACCTTAGCTTCGCCGGCGATGCCTTTGGCCAGCAGGGTTTTACCGGTGCCCGGAGGGCCGACCAGCAGCAAGCCGCGTGGAATGCGACCGCCGAGTTTCTGGAACTTGGCGGGGTCTTTCAGGAAATCGACGACTTCCTTGACTTCTTCCTTGGCCTCGTCGCAGCCGGCCACATCGGCAAAGGTCACGGTGTTGGTGGACTCGTCGAGCATGCGGGCCTTGCTTTTGCCGAAGCTGAAAGCACCGCCCTTGCCGCCGCCCTGCATCTGGCGCATGAAGTACACCCACACGCCGATCAACAGCAGCATCGGGCCCCAGCTGACCAGCAGCGTCATGAGCAGGGAACCCTCTTCGCGCGGCTTGACGTCAAATTTCACGTCGTTGGCGATCAGGTCGCCCACCAGACCGCGGTCCAGGTAAGTGGCGGTGGTACGGATGCGGCGGTCATCGGTGGTCACGGCGACGATTTCGGTGCCGCCCTGCCCTTCGGCGATGGTCGCCGTCTTGATGCGTTTGCCGCGGACTTCTTCCAAAAAGTCGGAATAGCCCAAGTAATTGGCGCTGGCGCCTGTGCGTGTGTCAAATTGCTTGAACACGGTGAACAGCACCATGGCAATCACCAACCAAACCGCAATTTTAGAAAACCACTGATTGTTCAAGGAAGACTCCGTTGTAAGAACAGAAACGCAGATGCGCCTCATTTTAGGGGTTTCAAGGGCAACAGCCCGAGCTTACCAAGGCTACAGCCCCGCCGCAGAAGCGGTTTTTACCGCATTGGACGCATATTGGGCGCTTATGGAGGGTCGCTGGCCACAGCCGGTTGCACATCTTTCAGGCCCATACCGATCAGAAATGTCTCTGACGAACCCGGTCTGGAGGCCTTGGGTTTGACCGGCTTGACCACCCGAAACACTGATTTGAAAAGCTTGACCAGGTCACTGTAGCCGCTGCCATGAAAGAGCTTGACGACCAGCGCACCATCGGATTTCAGGTTTTTTTGCGCAAATTCGACCGCCAGCTCGACCAAATGTGAGATGCGGGCGGCGTCGGCGGTTTCAATGCCGGACAGGTTGGGCGCCATGTCCGAGACCACCACATCGACCTTGCGGTTCTTGTCCAGTGTGGCCTCCAACTGAGCCAGCACCTCGGCTTCGCGAAAGTCGCCCTGAATGAACACCACGCCCTCCACCGGGTCCATGGGCAGCAGGTCCAGCGCAATGATGCGGCCGTTAAGCTCGCCCACCGCGGCGCCCACCGGCGAAAGACGGCGCCGCACGTACTGGCTCCAGGCGCCCGGCGTGCTGCCCAGGTCAACCACGGTGTTGCCCGGTTTGATGAGGCCCAAGCTCTCGTCGATTTCCTTGAGTTTGTAGGCGGCCCGGGCGCGGTAACCCTCGGACTTGGCCAGTTTCACGTAGGTGTCGTTCACATGGTCGTTCAACCAGGCCTTGTTCACCTTCTTGCTTTGCGTCTTGACTTTCATGGGCCCCATTGTCCCCTGCCGGCGCCTTGCAGGCGTATGCGTCGATAATTGGCACATGCCCCAAATAAACCTCACCCCTGCCCAGCGCAAAGATCACCGCGCCGATGCGCACCACCTCAACCCCGTGGTCATGATCGGCTCCGACGGTCTGACCGACGCTGTCAAAAAGGAAACCGATGCGGCGCTGAACGCCCACGGACTCATCAAGATTCGCGTTTTGTCAGACGACCGCACCGGTCGCGACACCATGTTCAAGACCCTGGCCGACGAGCTCAATGCCGCGCCGATTCAGCACATCGGCAAGCTGCTGGTGCTCTGGCGCCCCGCTGTGCCTAAAGAAAAGAAGGTCAGCGAAGACCGCATGCCCGGCCCGCGCGACGTCAAGGTCCTCAAAAACAGCAGCCGCTACGGCCAGCGCCCCGAAGTCAAAACCCTGCGCGTTCTGGGCAACCAGCGCCTGACCCCGGGCGGCAGCGTCAAGCGCGCCAAAAAACCCAAACAGCGCAGCCTCAAGAAATCCGCACAAGACTGAGGCCCAGTCTTTAGTTTGTGCAATCCGCCCTCAGTCTAGAAGCCATGACCAACCCACTGCTTGCCCCCGTAGCGCTTCCTTTGTTTGACCAGATCCAACCCGAGCACGTCAGCCCGGCCATGGATGCCTTGCTGGCCCGCGCCGAAACTGCGCTGGCCGAAGTCACGCAAGACAGCTTTGCGGCCAACTGGACAGACATCTCGCGGGTGCTGGACGTTGCCACGGAAAACTTAAGCCGTGCCTGGGGGGCTGTCAGCCACCTCAACAGCGTGGCCGACACGGCCGAGCTGCGCGCAGCCTACAACGCCGCCCTGCCGCGCGTCACCGAGTTCTGGACCCGACTGGGCGCCGACGAGCGGCTGTACGCCAAGTACAAGGCCATTCACGTCAGCAGCCTCAACGCCGAGCAGCGCCAGGCCCACAAGAATGCGGTGCGTAATTTTGTGCTGTCGGGTGCTGAACTCCAGGGCCAGGACCGCGTGCGCTTTGCCGGGATCCAGGAGCGCCAGGCTGAGCTGAGCCAGAAGTTCAGCGAAAACGCGCTCGACGCCACCGAAGCCTTTGCCCATTACGCGCAAGAGGGCGATCTGGCTGGTGTGCCGCAAGACGTGATTGAATCGGCACGGAGCCAAGCTCAAGCCGAAGGCAAGAGCGGCTACAAGCTCACGCTGAAAATGCCCAGCTACCTGCCGGTGATGCAGTTTGCCCACAGCGGCGCCCTGCGCGAAACGCTTTACCGCGCCTACAACACCCGGGCCAGCGACCAGTCGCCGAGCGAGCACAGCCAGTTTGACAACAGCGCCATCATGGCCGAGATCCTGGCGCTGCGGCAGGAGGAATCCCGCCTGCTGGGTTACCAGAATTTCGGCGAGGTGTCGGTGGTGGCCAAGATGGCTGACTCGCCGGCCCAGGTCATCAGCTTTCTGCGCGATCTGGCACAACGTGCCCGCCCCTACGCCGAAAAAGACGTGGCCGACCTGCGCGCCTTTGCCGCCGAGCAACTGAGCCTGAGCAACCCGCAGCCCTGGGACTACGCCTACATCGGCGAAAAGCTCAAGGAAGCGCGCTACGCCTTCAGCGAACAGGAAGTCAAACAGTACTTCACCGCGCCCAAGGTGCTGGACGGCCTGTTCAAGATTGTCGAGACCCTGTTTGACGTGCGCCTGGCCCCGGACAGCGCGCCGGTGTGGAAGCCCGAGGTGCAGTTCTACCGCATCGAGCGCGCCGGCCAGCTGATCGGCCAGTTTTACCTGGACCAGCCGGCCCGCACCGGCAAACGTGGCGGCGCCTGGATGGACGACGTGCGCGCCCGCTGGCTGCGCCCCGACACCGGCCAGCTGCAAACCCCGGTGGCGCACCTGGTGTGTAACTTCGCCGAAGGCTTGGCTGGCAAGCCCGCCTTGCTCACGCACGATGACGTGACCACCTTGTTCCACGAGTTCGGCCACGGCCTGCACCACATGCTCACCCAGGTCAACGAACGCGATGTCTCTGGCATCAGCGGCGTGGAGTGGGACGCCGTCGAGTTGCCCAGCCAGTTCATGGAAAACTTCTGCTGGGAATGGGACGTGCTCAAGCACATGACGGCCCACGTGGACACCGGCGAGCCGCTGCCACGCGCCCTGTTCGACAAAATGATGGCAGCCAAAAACTTCCAGAGCGGCATGCAGACGCTGCGCCAGGTCGAGTTCTCGTTGTTTGACATGCTGCTGCACACGCAAGGTGATGACAGCAAGGACGTGATGACCCTGCTGGCCGAAGTCCGCGCGGAAGTCGCGGTCATCCAGGCACCGCCCTACAGCCGTCCGGCTCATACCTTCAGCCACATTTTTTCAGGCGGTTACGCTGCCGGTTACTACAGCTACAAATGGGCTGAGGTGCTATCAGCCGATGCGTATGCGGCTTTTGAAGAGACGGCCAGCAACGCGGCGGCCAATGTCGAGACCGGCCGCAAGTACCGCGAAGCGATTCTGGAAGCCGGCGGCAGCCGCCCGGCCATGGAGTCTTTCAAGGCCTTCCGCGGCCGCGAGCCGACCATCGATGCCTTGATGCGGCATCAGGGCATGGCCTGAACACCCCCTACAGGCGCATCCAGCCCAGCCCGGCGCTGGTGCCGCCCGGCTGACCGCCTTTAAGTGGTCGGTACTCGCAGCCCAGCCAGCCTTCCCAGCCGCATTCGGCTGACACGTCGTCAATCACCTTGAACAGGTAGGCGTAGTTCAGCTCGCCGATGTCGGGTTCATGGCGCTCGGGCACGCCGGCGATCTGGAAGTGACCGACCTGGCCGGTGGGCAGGTACTGGCGGATTTTCATGGCCACATCGCCTTCG
>JBIKHR010000021.1:0-16024 GCA_044362035.1 Polaromonas sp.
CCGACCGACAGCGCGACCCACCAGGCTGGCACGCCGAGTTCCACAATCATCACGCGGTTCAAGGTGCCCACCAGCAGCGCCATGGTCATGCCGATGGCGGCCTGAAACAGCGACAACCGCAACAGGCGCGGCAGTGGCAGTTCGGTCGACGCTGCATCGGCAAACGGCAGGTAGCGCTGCGCCAGGCCGGACAGCCAGGCGGGGGCCTTGAACAGGCGTTTCATCACCTCTCCCACTCCCAGGCCTGGGAGGTGTAAAAACCACTGGCCACGCGCTCGCTGCGGCCTTCGCTCCAGCCTTGCGTACCGATGGCGGCCAGCAAACCCATGCGCAGCACCGGCTCGGCAGCCGGCGTGAGTGCCGGCGAACGGTCACTGCGCGGAAACAAGCGCCCGACGCTGTGCATGGCCGCCAGCAAAGGCGTGCGGGGCGCAAAGGTGAACAACAGCGAAGCGCTGGTGCGCTCGGCCAAGCGCTGCACCGCCTGCACGATATCAGGTGTGTCGTAATGAATCAGCGAGTCCATCGCCACCACATGGTCAAAATGGCCCAGCCCCGGGTCCAGCATGTCGCCCGAGCGAAAGTCGATGCGCCCACCCGAGGCATGGGGCGCGCTGCCATGCAGGCTGGTGTGGCGCTCAGCCGCCAGTTGCACCAGCGTGGGTGACAGGTCAATCGCCACCACCTCGGCGCCCCGCAGCATGGCCTCGACGGCCAGCGCGCCAGTGCCGCAACCGGCATCCAGCAGGCGCAAACCGCGCATGTCCTCGGGCAGCCAGTCAAGCAGCGTGTTGCGCATCTGGTCGCGGCCGGCACGCACGCTGGCCCGGATGCGGCCCAGCGGTGCGTTCGAGGTCAGACGCTCCCAGGCTTTGGCCGCCGTGCGGTCAAAGTAGGTTTCGATCTGCTCGCGGCGTTCGAGGTAGGCGCTGTGGTTCATCAGTCAAATCCCAACAGGTCAAAAATGTCGCGGTCTTTCATGGGCACGGCATTGAGCGGTTCGGTGCCCAGCCAAAGCGAGGCGGCCAGACGCATGTATTCCTTCTTGACGGCTTCGAGCTCGGGCGACGATTCCATTTCGAACAGCGTGGACTTTTTCAGCCGGCTGCGGCGGATCACGTCCAGGTCGGGAAAGTGCGCTGCGAGTTTGAGGCCGATCTGGTTGTTGTACTTGTCGATCTGATCAGTGGCGGCGCTGCGGTTGGCGATCACGCCGCCCAGTCGCACGTTGTAGTTCTTGGCCTTGGCGCCAATGGCCTGCACGATGCGGTTCATGGCGAAGATCGAGTCAAAGTCGTTGGCAGTGACGATCAGGGCGCGGTCAGCGTGTTGCAGTGGCGCGGCAAAACCACCGCAGACCACGTCGCCCAGCACATCAAAAATCACCACGTCGGTGTCTTCCAGCAGGTGGTGCTCCTTGAGCAGCTTGACGGTCTGGCCGACCACGTAACCGCCGCAACCGGTGCCGGCAGGCGGGCCGCCGGCCTCGACGCACATGACGCCGTTGTAGCCCGGAAAGACGAAGTCTTCGACCCGCAATTCTTCAGCATGAAAGTCCACCGTTTCGAGCACGTCGATGACGGTGGGCAGCATCTTTTTGGTCAACGTGAAGGTCGAGTCGTGCTTGGGGTCGCAGCCGATCTGCAGCACGCGCTTGCCCATCAGCGAAAAGGCCGCCGACAGGTTGGAGGACGTGGTGCTTTTGCCAATGCCGCCCTTGCCGTAAATGGCAAAGACCTTGGCATTGCCGATCTTGAGGTTCGGGTCGAGCTGGACCTGCAGGCTGCCCTCGCCGTCTTCACGTTTGGCAGGACGCCGGACTTCAGACAAGGGAACGCTGGTGACACTCATGCGGGAACTCCTTCAAAAACACCTTCAAGCCGGTCTTCCAGTTCTTCACTGGCTTGCCTGAGCGCTTGTAAAACGGCGGGATCGGGTTGCCAGAACTTGCGGTCTGACGCTTCCAGCAAACGGCTGGCAACGCGCGCCGAAGCGGTCGGATTCAATTCAGCCAGCCGCTGGCGCATTTCGGGGTCGAGCATGAAAGCCTGCGTGAGCTGCTCGTAAACCCAGGGCTGCACCTGGCCGGTGGTGGCCGACCAGCCCATGGTGTTGGTCAGGTGCACCTCGATCTGGCGCACGCCCTCGTAGCCGTGTTTGAGCATGCCTTCGTACCACTTGGGGTTGAGCATGCGGGTGCGGGTTTCGAGCGCGACTTGCTCGGTCAGGGTGCGCACCGTGCCGCCGCCGTGGCTGTCGCGGGTCTGGTCACCGATGTAGACCGGTGCCACTTCACCGATACCGCCATCGCGCTCGCCCTTGGCACGGGCAATCGCGCGGCTGACGCCGCCCAGCGTGTCAAAGTAAGTGTCGACCGTGGTCACGCCGAGTTCGACTGAATCAAGGTTCTGGTAGGCCAGTTGCACGTCGGCCAGCACGCTGCTCAGCAGCTTGGCGTGTTGCACCGGCTTGCCGGCGCGGCCGTAGGCAAAGCCTTTGCGGCGGCTGTAGGTTTCGGCCAGTTCGTCGGAGTTTTCCCAGCGGCTGTTGTCCACCAGGCTGCCGACGTTGGAGCCGTAAGCGCCATCGGCATTACCAAAGACGCGCAGCGAGGCAGTTTCGAGGTCACCGCCGTGTTCGGCCTGGTAAGCCAGCGCATGCTTGCGGATGAAATTGAGTTCGGCCGGTTCGTCGGCACCCGCAGCCATGAAGGCGGCTTCGGCCAGCAGTTTGATTTGCAGCGGCAGCAAGTCGCGAAAGATGCCCGACAGCGAAATGACGACATCGACGCGCGGCCGGCCGAGTTCGGCCAGACTCATGAGCTCGGCGCCAGCCAAGCGGCCGTAGCCGTCAAAACGCGGGCGCGCACCCATCAGCGCCAGCGCCTGCGCAATCGGGCCGCCTTCGCTCTTGAGGTTGTCGGTGCCCCACAGCACCATGGCGATCGACTCTGGAAATTCATGGCCTTCGGCCATGTGGCGTTCGATCAGGCGCGTGGCCTGCCGCGCGCCGTCTTTCACAGCATAAGCACTCGGAATGCGGAAAGGATCAAAGCCGTGCACATTGCGCCCGGTCGGCAGGATGGCCGGAGTGCGCAGCAGGTCACCGCCGGGGGCGGGCCGCAAGAATCGGCCATCGAGCGCTTTCAGGATGCCTTCAATTTCGCTGTCCTGCATGAGCGCACTGTCGGTGGCGGCCAGTTCATTGAAAACCGCCAGCGAGGGCGCTGCACCGAGTGCCGTTGGCTGGGCCAACGCGATGTCCAGCGCGGCTTGCGCGGTGGCGCCGGCGACCAGCGCCTCCAATGCGGCACGCGGCAACTGCAGGCCATGCCAGGCTTCGGCGCAAGAGCTCAGCATGTCAACGCGCTCGGGCACGGTCGGCGTCTGGCCGACCACATGCAGGCCGTAGGGAATCAGGGTGTAAGCCAACTCGAGTACCTGGTCATTGAGCTTGTTCAGCCGCGCTTCTGCGGTGTGGCCCCAGGCCGGTTCGGCTTCGCACAGGTCCAGCCCAGCCGCCTGGGCTTGCAGCATGACGGCAAGTTCATCGCGCTCGGCCTGCGCTTCGGGCTCGAGTCCGCGATAACGCTCCAGCGTGTCCTTGAGCTCCATCAGACCTTTGTACAGACCGGCTTGCGCCACCGGCGGCGTGAGGTAGCTGATGAGCGTGGCGGCAGAGCGGCGCTTGGCCAGCGTGCCTTCGGACGGGTTGTTCGATGCGTAAAGGTACAGGTTGGGCAAGTCGCCGATCAGGCGGTCAGGCCAGCACTGCGCGGTGAGGCCGTTTTGTTTGCCGGGCATGAACTCGAGCGCGCCGTGCGTTCCAAAGTGCAGCACCGCATGGGCGCCGAAGTCTTCGCGCAGCCAGCGGTAAAAAGCCGAAAAAGCATGGGTGGGTGCAAAGCCTTTTTCGAACAGCAGGCGCATCGGGTCGCCCTCGTGGCCGAAGGCCGGCTGGATGCCGACAAAGACATTGCCAAAGCGCTCGCCCAGCACAAAGATGCGGCTGCCGTCGCTTTGCTGGCGGCCGGGGGCCGGGCCCCAGGCGGCTTCGATGTCTTTAAGGTATTTTTCACGGCGCACATGCTCGTCAGAGGTGACCAGCGCATGCACATTGGCCTGGGCGCCGTAGCGCTCGGCGTTGCCGGTGATGATGCGCTCGCGCAAGGCGTCCACGCTGGCCGGCAACTCGACTGTGTAGCCTTCACGCTGCATGGCGGCCAGGGTGTTGTAAAGCGACTCAAAAACACCCAGAAAAGCTGCGGTGCCGGTGTTACCGGCATTCGGTGGAAAGTTGAACAGCACGGCAGCGACCTTGCGGTCAGCTTTTTCTGACCGGCGCAGCGCGATCAGGCGCTGCACGCGGGCCGACAGCGCGTCGGCGCGTTCGCTGCAGCTGTGCATGTCGTGCGCGCCCGCTACGCTTTCAAAGGTGCAGCCCTTGCTGCAACCGGTGCAGGCCACGTGCGCCGCGCCGCTGCGCCCGCCGTAAACCATGGAGCCCGTGGCGCCGTCCAACTCGGGAATCGCCACCATCATGGTGGCCTCAACGGGCAGCAAGCCGCGGGCCGAAGCGCCCCAGTTGTCCAACGACTGAAACTCCACCGGCGTCACCGCCAGGTAGGGCACGTCCAGCGTGGCCAGAATGTCTTCGGCGGCACGCGCATCGTTGTAAGCCGGCCCGCCAATGAGCGAAAAACCAGTCAGCGAGACCAGCGCATCGATGGCCGGGCGGCCGTCTTTCATAAAGTAAGCGTCGATGGCCGGGCGGTTGTCCAGACCCGTGGCAAAGGCCGGCACCACTTTCAAGCCGCGCGCTTCGAGCGCCGTGATGACGCCGTCGTAATGGCCGGTATTGCCGGCCAGCAAATAAGAGCGCATCAGCAGCAGGCCGACCGTGCCCTGCTTGCCGCTGGTGGCGACCAGCGGCAGATCGGAGGACGATGCCGACAGGCGGTCTGGCATGCGCGGGTGGTAGACACCGACTTCAGGATACTCGACGGGGGCATCGACCTTGAGACCGCGCAGGGCTTTGCGGGCGCCGTCTGCATAGCGGTCCACCAGGTAACGGACCATGTTGGCCATGTTGTCTTCAGAGCCGGCCAGCCAGTACTGCATGGTGACAAAGTAGGCGCGCACGTCCTGCGCGGTGCCGGGGATGAAGCGCAAAATTTTCGGCAGCTTGCGCAGCATCTTCATCTGCTTGTGACCGGCCGTGGTTTTCTCTTCGCTGGATTGCGAAGCCATGTCGGCATTGGCCGGCTTGCCGCGCAAGCGCTTGAGGAACTCCATCGGGCCGCTGCTGGGGCCCGACATATCAAACTTGCCCATGCGCGTGAGCTTGGTCACTTCAGCGGCTGACATCAGGCAGACCATGGCGTCGCACTGGTGGCGGCGTGCGCGCAGTGACTCGAGAACCGGCAAAAAGTGGTCTTCCATAAACAGCATGGTGGCGATCACGATGTCGCCTCTGGCGATGTCGGCCTTGCAGCGCTCCAGCGCGGCCGGGTCTTCGTCCCAGTCGGCGGCGGCGTGCACGCTCAGTGTCAGGCCGGGCACCGCGCGGGCCAGGCGGCGGTTGGCACGTTCGGCGGCGCTGGCCAGGTGACTGTCCATCGTGACCAGCACGATGCGCATTCCCGCTGCGCCGGCCGCAGCGCGGGCGCTGTCAGCGGCTGAAATGAGCTTTGGCATCGTAGAGTGTGTCCACGGTAATGAGGGGAAGGCCGCGTTCGCGGGCATACATTTCGGTGTTGCGCTTGGCTTTGCCACGCACAAAAAACGGGATCTTGCGCAGCTCTTTTTCAGCGTCAAGGCCCCAGGTGGTGTCTGCTACTGGGGCGGCTTCTACGCCGGCCGCTGACATCGCCTCAGGTGCGGCCGTCTGCTGAGCCTCTTGTTGCAGCTCTTGTTGTGCCGCTTTTTTGATGCCGCCGCCCAGGTGTGAAGGCGCAGCGTCTTCATGGAACTCGGCGTCGCCGCGGAACATGCCGATCAAGTGCTCTTCCAGACCCATCATGAGGGGATGCACCCAGGTGTCAAACAGCACGTTGGCGCCTTCAAAACCCATTTGCGGCGAGTAGCGGGCCGGGAAATCCTGCACATGCACCGGCGCCGAAATCACCGCGCAAGGCACGCCCAGACGCTTGGCAATGTGGCGCTCCATTTGCGAGCCCAGCACCAGCTCGGGTTGCAGTTCGGCAATGCGTTCTTCGACTTCGAGGTAATCGTCGGTGATCAGCGCTTCAACGCCGTAGAGCTTGGCGGCATCGCGCACTTCGCGGGCCAGCTCGCGGCTGTAGGTACCCAGCCCCACCACCGTGAAGCCCAGCTCCTGCGTGGCCACCCGGGCAGCGGCCACCACATGCGTGGCATCGCCAAAGACAAAGACGCGCTTGCCGGTCAGGTAGGTCGAGTCCACAGACTTGGCGTACCAGTCGGCGCGTGATTCGGTTTCGGCCAGCACGGCCGAGCAGTCGATGCCGGCAAGCCCGGCGACTTCACGGATGAAGTCGCGCGTGGCATGCACGCCGATAGGCACGGTGCGTGTGCAGGGCTGCTGGAACTGGCGCGTGAGCCACTGCGCGGCCACCGAAGCGATTTCGGGGTACAGCAGCACATTGAAATCAGCCTCGTGCAGGCGGGCCAGATCGGCCGGGCTGGCGCCGAGCGGTGCCACCACATGAACGTCAACGCCCAGACTGGCCAGCAAGCTGGTGATTTCCTTGAGGTCATCGCGGTGGCGAAAACCCAATGCAGTGGGGCCCAGAATATTGCAGCGCGGACGCACACCGGCGGCCCGCGGCGTGCGCGGCTGGCCCTGGGCTTCAGCGCTGGCGAGCGTGCGCACCATTTGGTAGAAAGTTTCAGAAGCGCCCCAGTTTTCCTTGCGCTGGTACGAAGGCAGCTCCAGCGCCACCACGGGCACCGGCAACTCCAGCGCCTTGCACAGGCCGCCCGGGTCGTCCTGGATCAGCTCGGCGGTGCACGAAGCGCCGACCATCATGGCCTGCGGCTTGAAGCGTTCGTAGGCTTCGCGGGCAGCGTTCTTGAAGAGTTCGGCCGTGTCACTGCCGAGGTCGCGCGCCTGAAAGGTGGTGTAAGTCACGGGCGGGCGCTTGGGCAGACGCTCGATCATGGTGAAGAGCAAGTCGGCGTAGGTATCGCCCTGCGGTGCGTGCAGCACGTAGTGCACGCCCTCCATGGCCGTGGCGATACGCATAGCACCCACATGGGGCGGTCCTTCGTAAGTCCAGAGCGTGAGTTGCATGGTGGTGCGCGCCGGGTGTCAGGCTGCCAGGCGCATGCGGCGCACCAGCGGCCGGCTGAACAACTGGGCCAGATCGCCCGCCTGTTCGTAGCCGTGAATGGGGGTAAAGACCAGTTCGATGGCCCACTTGGTGGTCATGCCTTCGGCTTCCAGCGGATTGGCAAGACCCAGGCCGCAGACCACGATGTCGGGCCTTGCGGCGCGGCAGCGGTCGAGTTGGTTCTCGACATGCTGACCTTCGGACAGCAGCGTGCCTTCGGGCAACATGGCGAGTTCTTCGGCCAGGTGCTGGCGGTGCAGATAAGGCGTGCCGACTTCAAGCAGTTCCATGCCGAGCTCACGCGACAAAAAGCGCGCCAGCGGGATTTCGAGCTGCGAGTCCGGAAAGAAAAAGATGCGCTTGCCGGCGAGCTGCTCACGCTGGCGGGCCAATGCGGCACCGGCACGCTCACGGCTGGCTGCGGTGACGCTGGCAAACAGCTCTGGCGACACGCCAAAGGCGCTGGCGGCGGCTTGCAGCCAGGCGGTCGTGCCCTCCTCACCCAGCGGAAAAGGAGCGGCCAGCCGCTGCGCGCCGCGGGCTTCGAGTGCGCGGGCGGTGTCGGCCAAAAAGGGTTGTGCCAGCAGGTAGCGGGTGTTGGAGCCGACCGGCGGCAAGGCATTGGCCTGGCGCGGCGGAAAGAAATGCACCGGGCCGATGCCCAGTTGCCGGAACAAGCGGGCGAACTGGTCTTCCACCACGTCGGCCAACGCACCGACCACCATCAGTGCTGGCGCTGCGCTGTCAACGGCGGGCGGCAAGACCGGCACCAGCGAAGCCAGGCAAGCGTCTTCGCCCTGGGTGAAAGTAGTTTCAATGCCGCTGCCCGAATAATTGAGCACACGCACGGAAGGCATGAACTGCGCCGACAGGCGCGAAGCAGCACGAGACAAGTCCAGCTTGATGACTTCAGACGGACACGAGCCAACCAGAAACAGCAGCTTGATTTCCGGGCGGCGTTCCAGCAGTCGGGTCACCACGCGGTCCAACTCTTCGTTGGCGTCGGCCAGTCCGGCCAGGTCGCGCTCGTCAATGATGGCGGTGGCAAAACGCGGCTCGGCAAAAATCATCACGCCGGCAGCGGACTGGATCAAATGCGCGCAGGTGCGTGAACCCACCACCAGAAAAAAGGCATCCTGGATTTTGCGGTGCAGCCAAATGATGCCGGTCAGCCCGCAGAAAACCTCGCGCTGACCGCGTTCGCGCAGCACGGGCGCGTCGGTGCAGCCGCCGGACACCGGCGTTGAATGGATCGGTATCACCGCGCTCATGCCGCCACCCCGGAATGCACGGCGGAGGTGTCAGCCGTTTGCGCACCCAGGCGCGCGGCACGCAGCTTGAGCACAAATTGAACAGCGTTGACCAGATAGGCGGCGTAAGCGGCCAGGGCCAGGGCCATCAGCGCATGCGTTGACAACCATCCGCCGGCCAGCGCCAGCAAATAGGCCGTGTGCAGCGCCAGCACCAGCATGCTGAAGACGTCTTCCCAGTAAAAAGCCGGCGCAAACAGGTAGCGCCCGAAGACCACTTTTTCCCAGATGCAACCGGTGATCATGATGGTGTAAAGCGTGAGGGTCTTGACGATGATCGACAAGGTAGCCACGTCCTGCCCCGCACCGGTGGCCAGGAAACGCAGCACCAGCGCGAGGCTGATGAGGAACACCACAAACTGAACCGGGGCCAGCACGCCCTGCACCAGCGTCCAGACGGTCGCGTCCCGGCGCAAGCGTTCTTGCGGCGTGTACAGCGCAGGCCTGCGGCTGGGCGGTGGGCTGGGCGGGTGGCCGGGTTGCATTTTTTGTGGGGTCTTGGAATTCGTTTGGGTGCAATTTAGACGCCCATTTCAATTGTGTCAACTTTTATTGACGCATAAATTTATTGACACTTAAATGCATACTAATATACTACAGCAGTGCTTGGTAGTTACCCGAATTGAGTTGAAAAAGCTTTGACGCTGAGCCCAAGCCCAAGTACAAGCGGCGTTCCGACCCCCTCGAATCAGACCTTGCATGGTGATCCGGGCGGGACGCAGGGGAACGCAAATATCCGATGAAGCAAGAGAGCCCCGGCATCTACCGGAACCGCGCTCATCGGCAGAAACCGCGCAATGAAACGCGCAGGAGACGTCACATGGGCTCGTATTCGAGGCGCGAAGCTGAACCGGAAGGCTTGGGTGGTGGCTCTTCCAGTTCCGAGCCGTGGCCGCAGGGCAAGGACTACCACCGGGTGAGTGGGGACCCTGTCCAGCATCTGCCCCTGGAAGCCGATGACCGGACCGAGCAGCGCTCGCTGTTGCTGGCCAAGGCGGTCGAATACGAGATCATCCCCCGCCTCATGCTGGCGCACCGCTACCCACATGAATGCGTGGCGATCATGCCGGTCGTCGAGCAGATTGCGCCCGAAGACGTTCTTGAATTCGCCCGGTTGGTGCTGCATGAAGACGACGCCAGCCTGAGAGACAGCGTCATGCTCTTGCGCAGCCGGGGTATTCCGGTGCAGTCGATTTTTCTGGACCTGCTGGCGCCAGTGGCACGCCATCTGGGCGAGCTCTGGGAGCGTGACCTGTGCGACTTCACCGAAGTCACGGTCGGTCTGGGCCGCTTGCAGCAGGTCTTGCGCGACAACAGTGCCGATTTTTCCCAGCCCGCCGCCGTCAATGACGCGCCGCCGGGCCGGCGCATTTTGCTGGCGCCCTGCCCGGGCGAGCAACACACCTTTGGCTTGTCTTTGGTGGCGGAGTTTTTTCACCGCGCCGGCTGGGATGTGTCGACCAATTTCGGTGCAAGCGAGACAGATCCATCCCTGCTGGTGCGCCAGGACTGGTATGACGTGGTGGGTTTTTCACTGGGCGGCGAAACCAGCCTGGCACGGCTGGCCGAGTGCATGGCCCAGGTTCGCCAGACCAGCCTGAATCCCGCGGTCCGTATAATTGCAGGTGGCGCGATTTTTGCCTTGCATCCTGAGTACGCGGCCCAAATTTCAGCAGACGCCATCATCACCGATGGCAGCGCGGCACCCGAATTGGCCGAAAAGCTGGTCTCCAGAGCAGCATTGCTCAATTGAACACGGGGTATCTCATCTCCACTTTGTCATCCCCAACCGAAAGCTGTTCATGCAACAGGTAACGCAGGCCTATATTGACCGGCATTTTGAAATGCCTGGGCAGTTTCTTGCCGATCTGGACGCAGATTCCGCGGCCGAGTTGATCACCGCGGCGGCTGACGTAGTGCTCATCCTCGATGAGGCCGGCGTGATCCTTGACCTGGCTTTTGGCAGCGGCGAATTGCTAGCCCAGGGTTGCCAGGATTGGGTAGGCAAGACCTGGGCCCAGACCGTCACGGTAGAGAGCCAGGCCAAGGTCGAGGCCCTGCTCAAGGGCACGAGCGCCGCTGACGGCGTGCGCTGGCGCCATGTCAACCACCCTGTGGCCGGCGGCGGCGCCGACCTTCCATTGTCATATTCCGTGGTGCCGGTGCGCCGCAAGGGGCAACCTGCTTCCAGCGCCGCCACCCACACCCTGGCCTTCGGCCGCGATTTGCGCGCTCAGGTCGCCCTGCAACAACGGCTTGTCACGGCCCAGCTTTCAATGGAGCGCGACTACTGGCGGCTGCGTCAGGTCGAGACGCGTTACCGCCTGCTGTTCCAGATGGCCTCCGAGCCGGTCCTGATCCTCAGCGGCTCCATCGATCAGGTCGAAGAAGCCAACCCGGCCGCCTACGAACTCTTTGGCGATAAAGCCAAGAAAACCGGCTGGACCCTGGCCAGCAGTCTGGACGCCGCCAGCGCCGAGTCCGTGCGGCAAATGCTGGACCGCCTGCGCGTGAGCGGCAAGGCCGAGCCTTTGCAGGTTCAAGTCACCGGCCAGGTCGCCCCTCTGACG
The DNA here is from genome assembly GCA_044362035.1 of Polaromonas sp. Taxonomy (GTDB): domain Bacteria; phylum Pseudomonadota; class Gammaproteobacteria; order Burkholderiales; family Burkholderiaceae_C; genus Polaromonas. The sequence continues at coordinate 11,193 of JBIKHR010000021.1, forward strand.
CTCACTGCCTCGCAGTTTCGCCAGGAAAACACCCTGCATTTCCTGCTGCGCTTTTCCGGCGCGCAAGAAGCCGCTGTCTCCCCCCGCGAATCCAGCGGCAAAATCCAGTTGCTGCAAGTCATGGAAAGCGCGCCGGACGCGTTTGTTGTGACCGACCTGGACGGGCGAATCCTGACGGTGAACCGAGCCTTTCTTGAATTGGGACAGTTGGGTTCTGAAAATCAGGCGCAAGGGCAAGTGCTGGACAAATGGCTGGGCCGCACCGGCGTTGACTTCCGTGTGCTGCTGTCCAACCTGCGCCAGCATGGTTCGGTGAAACTCTTTGCCACGCAAATGCGCGGTGAGCAGGGATCGACCAGCGAGGTCGAAATCTCTGCCGTGGCCGTGACCACCGGAGACCAGCGCTGCCTGGGCTTCACGATTCGCGACATGGGCCGGCGCCTGAGCAGTGATGGCCGCGGCGCCAAGGAACTGCCGCGCTCGGCCAGCCAGATGACCGAGTTGGTGGGACGCCTGCCGCTGAAAGACATCGTGCGCGAAACCACCGACCTGATCGAGCAACTGTGCATCGAGGCGGCCTTGCAGCTGACCGGTGACAACCGGGCCTCAGCGGCCGAGATGTTGGGCCTGTCACGCCAAAGCCTGTATATCAAATTGCGGCGTTTCGGCATCGGGGACGCGTCCGCCGAGACTGAGCACTGAAGCCGGCACGCTGGCGTTTCATCTTGAAGAATGGCCCTTTTCGAAGGGCCATTTTTTTGCACCTTTGGCCTGCCACGAAAATAGAACAACACATAGTGTCAATCTCAATTGACACCTAAAAGGGACCGATGTAAAACCCCTCCATGTCCCGCCCATCCCTTGCCACTGTCACCGAGCTGTTCAAGCCGATCACCTGGTTTCCGCCCATGTGGGCTTTTGCATGCGGTGTGGTGGCCTCGGGCGCATCGATGCAGGGGCGCTGGGGTTTGGCCATTGTCGGTGTAGCACTCGCGGGGCCGCTGGTGTGCGCCACCAGCCAGGCTGTCAATGACTGGTTTGACCGCCATGTGGACGCCATCAATGAGCCGCAGCGACCCATACCGTCGGGCCGTATGCCAGGCCGTTGGGGGCTGTACCTGGCCATCGGCTGGACTTGCGTGTCTTTGCTGGTGGCCACGGCCCTGGGGCCATGGGGTTTCGGCGCGGCGGCGCTGGGTTTGCTGCTGGCCTGGGCCTACAGTGCGCCGCCCGTGCGCCTGAAGGAAAACGGCTGGTGGGGCAACGCAGCTTGCGGCATCAGCTACGAAGGCATTGCCTGGATCACCGGGGCTGCCGTGATGGCCGGTGGCAGCATGCCGCACGGCCATTCATTGATTCTGGCGGCGCTCTACAGCGCCGCTACGCACGGCATCATGACGCTCAATGACTTCAAGGCGGTGGCCGGTGATCGGCAGATGGGTGTTCGCTCTTTGCCGGTGCAACTGGGCGTTGACAAGGCGGCCCGCGTGGCCTGCTGGTTCATGACCTTGCCCCAGTTGGTGGTGATTGCGCTGCTGATTCATTGGCAGCGGCCCCTGCATGCGGCGGCTGTGGCGGCGCTGGTCCTGCTGCAGGCGCTGCTGATGAAACGCTTCATGAAAGACCCGACTGCGCGGGCGCTCTGGTACAGCGGTTTTGGTGTGCCCCTGTTTGTGGCCGGCATGATGGTCAGCGCTTTTGCCTTGCGCCAGATCACCAGCACGGGGGCGGCGCTGCCATGAACAGAGTCCTGCCAAATTTCGGCTGGGGCCGGATTGCCCGCCTGGGTCTGGTGCAAGCCTCGCTGGGCGCGATTGTGGTTCTGACCACCTCCACGCTGAACCGCGTGATGGTGGTCGAGCTGGCCCTGCCCGCGCTCTTACCCGGCTTTCTGGTCGCCCTGCACTACCTGGTGCAAGTGGCCAGGCCGCGCATGGGCCACGGCTCGGACGTCGGCGGCCGACGCACGCCCTGGATCATCGGCGGCATGGCGGTGCTGGCCACAGGCGGCATCACTGCGGCGCTGGCCACCGTCTGGATGGCCAGCAACCGGCCGGCCGGCATCGCGCTGGCAGTGCTCGGATTCACCCTGATCGGCATCGGCGTGAGCGCCAGTGGCACCTCGCTGCTGGTGATGCTGGCCAAGCGCGTGCCCGAAGGCCGGCGTGCCGGTGCGGCCACGCTGGTATGGATGATGATGATTGCGGGCTTTGCCGTCACCGCCGGTCTGGCCGGCCACTGGCTGGACCCGTATTCGCCGCAGCGCTTGATGATCGTGACCAGCGTGGTGTCCATGACAGCGCTGCTGCTGACCATGCTGGCGCTTTACCGGCTCGAAGGCCGACCCGGGCTGGACACTGCGACTGACAGCACTGCGTCGGCAGCGCCCCGCAAGCCAGCCTTCAAAGAAGCGCTGAGCCAGGTCTGGCAAGAGCCGGCCGCTCGCCGCTTCACCATTTTTGTCTTCGTCTCCATGCTCGCCTACAGCGCGCAAGACCTGATCCTTGAACCCTTTGCCGGCACGGTCTTCGGCTTCACACCCGGCAGCTCGACCAAGCTGTCCGGGGTACAGCACGGCGGCGTGCTGTTGGGCATGCTTCTGGTGGCACTGGCCGGTGCCATTGGCGCGCGGTATGCGCAGCACCCGGTGTGGCGGCACGCCGGCTCGCTGCGCGGCTGGACGATTGGCGGCTGCCTGGCATCGGCGCTGGCCATGCTGGGTCTGGTCGGCGCCGGTCTGGTGGGCGCCAACTGGCCCCTGAAAGAAACTGTCTTTGCGCTGGGCGTGGCCAACGGCGCTTTTTCAATTGGTGCCATCGGTTCGATGATGCGCATGGCCAACGAAGGCCGGCAGTCGCGCGAAGGCGTTCGAATGGGCCTCTGGGGCGCCGCGCAGGCCGTGGCCTTCGGGCTGGGCGGGCTGGTGGGCACAGGCGCCAGTGACCTGGCGCGCTGGCTCATTGCATCGCCCGGCGCAGCCTATGCCAGCGTCTTTGCATTCGAGGCCGTGCTGTTTGCAGCCTCGGCCCTGTTGGCCTGGAAGATCAGCGCGCCCAAGCCACAAGCCGCCGCCAATACCGACACGGAACCGGCTGTGCGCCTCCATTTTCAATCTGCCCGTCAGGCCTGAACAGCGCCCGCCCGGCATCACCCAACCAGCCAGCAATACCCTCTCGAGAAACACAGGTGACCCATATGAACACAGGCGAAATCTTTGACGTGGTGGTGATCGGCGGCGGGCCCTCCGGTGCCACGGCTGCCCATGAACTGGCGCAGCAGGGGCATTCGGTGCTTTTGCTGGACCGCGCAGGCCGCATCAAACCCTGCGGCGGGGCCATTCCCCCCCGCCTGATCAAGGACTTCGCCATTCCCGACAGCCTGCTGGTGGCCAAAGCCCGTTGCGCGCGAATGATTGCGCCTTCACGCAAGCACGTGGACATCCCGATCGACAACGGCTTTGTCGGCATGGTCAACCGCGATGCCTTTGACGAATGGTTGCGCGAGCGCGCGGCCGCCAGCGGTGCGGTGCGCCGCATTGGCAGCTTTGAGCGCCTGAGCCGCGATGCCGACGGCACCAGCGTCGTGCATTACCTGGCGCGTGAACGGCACATGCGCAGCGAAGGTGTGCCGGCCTCGGTGCGGGCACGCAGTGTGGTCGGCGCCGATGGTGCGCGCTCTGAAGTGGCCCGGCAAGCGGTGCCCGGTGCAGAACGCACGCGCTACGTGTTTGCGTACCACGAGATCGTGCGCGCCCCCGAGGTCAAGCCTGCCGGTTATGACGGCACGCGCTGCGATGTTTTTTACGAAGGCACCCTGTCGCCAGATTTTTACGGCTGGGTTTTCCCACACGGCGACACCCTGAGCATCGGAACCGGCAGCGCCGACAAGGGCTTTTCCTTGCGCGGCGCCGTGGGGACCTTGCGTGAAGCCGCCGGCTTGCAGAACACCGAAACCCTGCGCCGCGAAGGCGCGCCGATTCCCATGAAACCCCTGCCCCGCTGGGACAACGGGCGTGACGTGGTGCTGGCCGGTGACGCAGCCGGCGTGGTGGCTCCCGCCTCCGGCGAAGGCATTTACTACGCCATGCTGGGCGGGCAACTGGCGGCCGGCGCGGTGCACCAGTTGCTAGTGACGGGCGACGCCCGCGCGCTCAAGCTGGCGCGCAAGCAATTCATGAAAGCGCATGGCACGGTGTTCTGGGTGCTGGGCATGATGCAATCCTTCTGGTACAGCAGCGACAAGCGACGCGAGCGCTTCGTGAAGATCTGCGAAGATCGCGACGTGCAACAACTGACTTTTGAGTCCTACATGAACAAAGAACTGGCGCGCAAGCGACCCATGGCCCATGTGCGCATTTTCTTCAAGGACATGGCGCACCTGCTCGGCCTGGCGCGGGTATGAAGCTTGCGCTGGAGACTTTTCGCCCCATCCTGATTGCCGCCCTCGCCGCCATTGGCGTCGGCACCCTGGGCGCTCAGCTCACAGAGTTAGGCCCCTGGTACCGCGGGCTGGTGCAGCCGGCTTTCAAGCCGCCTGATATCTGGTTTGGCCCGGCCTGGACCCTCATCTTCATCCTGGCGGCCAGCGCGGGCGTGACGGCCTGGAAAAGCGCACCCGACCAGCGCAGCCGGCGCTGGCTCATCGGCCTGTTTGCGCTCAATGCCGGACTGAACTCTTTATGGAGCCTGCTGTTCTTCAAATTGCAGCGGCCGGACTGGGCCCTGATCGAGGTGGGCTTTTTGTGGCTGTCGATTGCCGCGCTGATCATGGCAACCCGCAGCTATTCGCGCAAAGCCGGAGCCCTGCTCTTGCCTTATTTGCTGTGGGTGTCT
>JBIKHR010000233.1:0-4953 GCA_044362035.1 Polaromonas sp.
CCAACGAGAAAACCGTCTGGGAAGACATCTCCGGCGGCCTGGACATGTTGACTGTCGGCCGGTTCACCATGCCCAGCCGCGCCTATGCCGGCCGCTTCAACTTCAACGGCGCTGACCAGCAAAAGCGCGTGGGCATGCTGTCGGGCGGTGAGCGCGGACGCCTGCACCTGGCCAAGACCCTGATCGCCGGCGGCAACGTGTTGATGCTCGATGAGCCGTCAAACGACCTGGACGTAGAAACCTTGCGCTCACTCGAAGACGCGCTGCTCGAGTTCGCCGGCTCGGTGATGGTGATCAGCCACGACCGCTGGTTCCTGGACCGCATCGCCACGCACATTCTGGCGGCCGAAGGCGACAGCCAGTGGACCTTCTTTGACGGCAACTACCAGGAATATGAAGCGGACAAGAAAAAACGCCTGGGCGAAGAGGGTGCAAAACCGAAACGGATGCGCTTCAAAGCATTGAAGTGATGCCCGAAGAAGAAATTCTGGCGGCGACCCGTCACTGGCTTGAAAAAGCCGTGATCGGGCTGAACCTGTGCCCGTTTGCCAAGGCGGTGTACGTCAAGAACCAGGTGCGGCTGGTGGTCAGCCGGGCGCGGCATGCGGATGATTTGCTGGAAGAGTTGGACCGCGAGCTGGATTTGCTGGTGGCCACGCCGGCTGAGGAGATTGACACCACGCTGCTGATTCACGCCACGCTGTTCGAGGACTTTCTGGACTTCAATGATTTTCTGGAAGTGGCCGATGGCGTGGTCGAAGAGCACGCTCTGGAAGGCGTGATCCAGCTGGCGAGCTTCCACCCGCGTTTTCAGTTTGACGGCACTGAGCCGGATGACATCAGCAACTACACCAATCGCGCACCGTTTGCCATGCTGCACCTGCTGCGCGAAGCCAGTGTAGAAAAAGCGGTTGAAGCCTTTCCTGAGGCCGAAGCGATTTTTGAAGAAAACATCAAGACGCTGGAAAAGCTCGGCCATGCGGGCTGGAAAGCCCTGGGCCTGCAATCGTCTTAAGTCGCCTCAGGCTGCCGTAGTCGCCATGCTGACGACTTCAGGCACCAGCGTCTGTCAGCGCGTTGTTTCCTGAGCCTTGCGAATGGCCAAGGTGGCCTGGTCAGGGCCGGGGGGTGTTGCATCAGCGAGCTTCTGAATGACCAGTCCCTGCAGGCGGGCACCGTGCTGCACATTGATGGAGCCATAATAAATGTCGCCTTGTACCAGGCAATTGTGGCTGAGCTCAACGCGCTCAAGGGCTGCGATATTGCCCTCAACCTTGCCGGCCACGATCACCCTGAAGGCGCTGATATGGCCAATCACCTGCCCAGAGGGCCCAATCGCCACAGTCGCCCTGTGGCCCTGGCTGGTCAGGACATCACCGATCACCAGGCCATCAATGCGAACGCTGTCGATGAGTATCAGGTTGCCATGAACGGTGGTGCCCGGGCCGATGAGCGTCTCAAAACGTTCCATGCTGTCGGACCGTGCGAGAGGCTTGAATTTTTTGAACATCCTGTGGACTCCCTGTTTGTCACTGCTCGAAGCCTGGAGGCGCAAAGATGCCGGCCGCCGGGCTTCGTAACATGGTTCCAATCTTAGAGTCTTTTTAAATATAAATAATACTTTATTGATAAAAAATTTAGATTTACGGTATTAATTACTACTTTGTATTGCGTTCCGGCTGAGACTTTTCAATCCGGATGAACCGGGGCTCCACAGGCTCAGCCCGTGGGTTCCAAGGGCTCAACGCGACTGCGTTGCAGTTTGCAGGTCGATGGAGATCACGGTGTAAACCCCCTTGATCTGGTCCGCCGTGAAAACCACCTTGTCACCCACTTTGACCTTGTTCAGCAGCGCCGGGTCCTGAGCCTGAAACACCATGCTCATGGGCGGCATGTCCAGGTTTTTGATCTCGCCGTGTTTGAGAGAAATCTTGCCAGCGGCCTTGTCCACCTTGCGCACTTCGCCTTGGGCCAGCGGCAGGCTTTGGGCCAAAGCAGGGGCGGTGAGTGCGGCAACGGTCAGGCCGGTTGCCAGCATGTGCAGAAACTGTCGATTTGTCATGTGCCTCTCCTTGTCAATAAATAATCCAATGCGTCAGCGAGCGCTCACGCTGATGCGGCCCTTCATCCCGGCCGCAAAGTGGCCGGCCACCAGGCAGGCAAACTCAAAATCACCGGGGCGGTTGAAGGTCCAGACCAGACCGCCTTGCTTGCCCGGGTCCACATGCGCCATGTAGGGCTCATCGTGCGCCATATTCGGGAATTTTTCCATCAGTGCAGCGTGCGCGTCCAACTCAGCGCGCGTGCCGATCACCATCTCATGCAAGAGCTTTCCTTGGTTCTTGACGATGAAGCGTACCGTCTCGCCTTGTTTGAAGCTCAGCGTGTCGGGCGTGAAGCGCATCTTGTCGTCCATGGTCAACGTGACGGTGCGCTTGACGCCTTTCAAATCGCCGGCGATGCCCCAGGGCTTTTGCTCTTTGACCACGGGGCTGGTCTTCATGGCTTTGTCGCCGTGGGCCAATGCCGGGTTGGATACCGTAGCGGCGAGGCCTGCGATGGCGATGAGGGTGACGGTGCCTAAGTGAGAAACCTTGGACACGACGGTGGAGGATGTTGATTTCATTTTGAACTGAGCCTTAGATGAATTAGAAATTGGAGTGGCTTTGGCCGTCAATGATGACCTTCATGGCCCGCGCCTGCGGCGGGTTTTCGAATCTGAACTTCGGTCGCAGGCCGTACGCCCGGCGCAGCTTTTGCAGTTGGGGTGGCCGCAGGGCTTGGAGACTGACGCGGCGCCTCAGGCAGCGCGCCTTTCCATTCATAAGCCTGGGTGCCGGGCGGCTGCTTGTACCAGCCCGGGTCTGAATAGTCGCCGGGCTTTTGGTCACGCCGCACCTTCACCATGCTGAACATGCCGCCCATCTCCACGCCGCCGTAAGGGCCCTTGCCCGTCATCATGGGTGCGGTGTTGTCGGGCAAGAGCATTTGCATTTCGCCCATGTCGGCCATGCCGCGCTCCCCCATCACCATGTAGTCAGGTACGGATTTTTGTATCGGATTGACCAAGCCTCGGTGGTCCACGCCAATCATGGTCGGCACATCGTGGCCCATCGCGTTCATGGTGTGGTGACTCTTGTGGCAATGAAAAGCCCAGTCGCCTTCTTCGTCCGCCAAGAACTCGATCTGCCGCATCTGGCCCACAGCCACATCGGTCGTCACCTCATACCAGCGCGTGGACTTGGGCGTGGGCCCACCGTCAGTGCCTGTGACCAGAAATTCATGGCCGTGCAAATGAATCGGATGGTTCGTCATCGTGAGGTTGCCGAAGCGAATGCGCACCTTGTCGTTGTGCCGCACGTTCAGCGTGTCGATGCCAGGGAAGATGCGGCTGTTCCAGGACCACAAATTGAAGTCCAGCATGGTCATGATCTTGGGCGTCATGCTGCCGGGCTCGATGTCGTAAGCGTTGAGCAAAAAAACGAAGTCGCGGTCCACGCTCTCGATCAGCGGGTGCTTGCCGTTTTTATCGAGCTTGGGGTGCGTGACCCAAAAGCCCATCATGCCCATGGCCATCTGCGTCATTTCGTCGGCATGTGGGTGGTACATGAAGGTACCAGGGCGGCGCGCCTCGAATTCGTAGACAAAAGTTTTGCCCACCGGAATCGGCGGCTGGTTCAGGCCCGACACGCCGTCCATGCCATTGGGCAAGCGCTGGCCATGCCAATGCACGGTGGTGTGTTCCGGCAGCTTGTTGGTGACAAAAATGCGCACCTTATCGCCCTCCACCACCTCGATGGTCGGGCCGGGGCTTTGGCCGTTGTAGCCCCACATGTGGGCCTTGAAGCCGGGCGACATTTCGCGCACCACCGGCTCCGCCACCAAATGGAATTCCTTGACGCCTTGGTTCATGCGCCAAGGCAGGCTCCAGCCATTGATCGTCACGACGGGGTTGTAGGGTTGTCCGTTAGGCGGGGCTAGCGGGGAAGCGGTGTTGGGGCTGTTCATCAGCGCCGGCTCGGGCAGGGCCGCCATGGCGACCTTGCTCACTGAGGCGGCGGCCACGGCGGAAATCGCTGCAGTGTTGAAAAAATTGCGTCGGTTCATGTTTGGGTTTCCTTTGACCTTGATCTTCAGTGAGCCGCTTAATGGGCAGGTGAAGCACTGGCCGCAGCTGCGGCCTTGCCAGCGTCGTCTGCGAAGGTGGGTGCTACGCCGGCCAGCAAGGTTTGCAGGTCGGTATCGGCCAGCCAGAAGTCGCGTCGGGCTTCGACCTCGGCATTGGCGGCCTGTGCTTTGAGCTTGGTATCGGCCAGTAAATCAAACACGCTGGACAGCATGCCGTTGTAGCGCAGCACCATCTCGTCATTGATGAACTCGCGCAGCGGCTGCAGTTCCTTTTTGTGATGGCGCGCAAGGTCGTAGCGGCTTCGGTAGCGCTGGTAGCTCAGGCGCGCGTCGCTGCGGGCTTGCACCGCCATGCCGCGCAGGGCGGCGGTGTCTTCCATCGAGCCCCACAGGTCGGCCGGGCGTTTGACGTGTCGCTCAGCCTCCTTGCGCTGCAATTGCATGCGCGCAATGTTCACGTCTGCTCGGGCATGCAGACTGCGTTGCTCAATGTCAGGTAAGTCGCGCGGTGCCTCAGGCAAGTCGGGCAGGGCGTCTGGCAGTTCAAAGGTGGCTTCCGGGCCCCATAAACCCATCAGTACGATGAGTTTTTCCCGGGCAGCAAAGGCGCTGTCTTGCGCCCGCGCGAGGTCGGCAGCGGCTTCGGCCAGCAAGACTTGCTGGCGCGCCTGTTGCAGGCGGCTCCAGTTGCCCACCCTGGCGAGTCGCCGGGCCAACTCACCGCTATTTTCAGCGGCCAGGCGGGCCGCTTGCAGCGCCTTCACGGATTCGGCGGCGGCCACGGCATTGATCCAGGCCTTGTGCGTATTCGCAGACAGTTGCGTG
>JBIKHR010000234.1:0-4892 GCA_044362035.1 Polaromonas sp.
CATGATGTCCACTGGAAGACTCAGGTGTACGGGACCCGGGTAACCACTGGTGGCGATCTTCCAGGCGCGGTCCACGCATTCGCTGATGCGGGTGCCGTCAGTGATGCCCACGCTGTGCTTGGTCAAGGGCGCGGCAATAGCCACATCGTCGATCTCCTTGAAACCACCGGCGCCTTTGCGTTTGAGCGTGCTCGAGCCGGTCACAAAAATGACAGGAGAACGTTCGCCCCAAGCCTCCATCATGGCCGGAACAGCGTTGGCAAAGCCTTCTGGCCCGACCAGACAAACTGCCGGCTTGCGGGTAATGCGGGTATGGGCATCGGCCAGGTGGCCAGCCACCTGTTCATGCGGGCAATTGATGACGCGCATGCCGCATTCCATAAAGCCTTCCAGTGCTGGATTGCAGAACCCGCCAGAAAGTGTAAATACGTGCTCCACTCCCTTTTCAATCAGGGCTCTGGCCAATATGGCGCCTCCGCGAAGAGTAAGATTTGTTGGGTTTGACATGGTGTTTCCCTAGGTTGGTTTCAACTGAGCGGCGCCGCAAGGTGGGTGGTGTTGATGTCGTTGATATCGGACAAGCCAATCTGGGCCATGGCCACCAAGAGAGACTCCACGATGGCATCGAGCAAGCTGGACAGTCCGCGGGCACCGTCAGCGCCCAAGGCATAAAGTAGTGGGCGGCCCAACATCACAAAGTCGGCGCCGCAGGCAAGGGCTTTAAGAATATCTTCCCCAGAGCGGACGCCACTGTCAAAAATGAGCGGAAAGTCCGGCCCCAAGGCCGCCCGCACCTGCGCCAGTGCAGTGATGGCCGCCGGTGCGCTGTCGAGCTGGCGACCGCCGTGGTTGGAAACATAGACAGCATCAGCGCCAGCTGCCCGTATGCGCTGCGCGTCATCGGGGTTAAGCACACCCTTCACGATCAGCTTACCTTTCCAGCGCCGCCGAAGCTGGTCCAAAAAGGCCCAATTAGCGCCGGCACGGCTGGCATAGCGGTCAAAGCTTTTACCCCCCGGGGTGGCATCGAAATTGGCCGCCGCCGGAACACCCGCGAGCAGGCTGGCCAGCGACCAATGCGGATGACGCGCAAAGTCCATGAATTGTTGAGTTCCGATGCGAAACGGCATGTTGAAACCGTTGCGCTGATCGCGAGGCCGTGGAGCGACGCGAGGCACATCCACTGTCAGGATAAGCACCTGGTAGCCAGATGCTTCGGCCCGGTCCACCAAAGCCCAGGCGGTCTCCAGCGAGCCTGTCACGTAAAGCTGAAACCAGGCGAGCGCTCCAGCTTGTTCGGCCATACTCTCTAAGGTCGTTGAGGCCGCCGTGGAGACGCCATGCGGCATGCCTCGCCTGACGGCCTCGGTTGCCAGCATCCGGTCTGCCCCCGGCCAAGCCAGGTTGCACATGCCCATGGGCGCGATCCCAAAAGGCAGACTCAGGTTCTGGCCCAGAAACGGCTTGGTCAGCAGATACTGCTGAGTGGGTGCGAGCACGCGGGGCATCAGACGCAGACGCTCCAGTGCGGCCAAGTTGTTGGCGGCAGCCGATTCATTGCCAACGGCACCGTCTATGTAATCAAAAACGATACGGGGCAGTCGCCGATGCGCCTTATGGCGTGCGTCATCACTAACGTATAGGCTGTTGCGGCTCACGGTTTACGCGGTCTTTGGGTTAAATTAAGGGGGGCCTGTTCCGACGGCAATTGGTGGCATTCTTCAGTCTTTTGAACCATCTGACAAACGATTAAATATGCGCCATGCATATAAATTAGTTTATCAATACACTTTCAATTATGAAAATCCAGCTTCACAGTTTGCCGTTGACAGCACTGCGATCGTTTGAGGCGGCGGCACGTCTGCTCAGCTTCAAGGCTGCAGCCGAAGAACTTCGAGTGACACCCACCAGCGTCAGTAACCAGATCCGGCGGCTTGAAATGCAATGGGGTTGTCTTTTGTTTGTGCGAAAGACACGCAAAGTCTTTCTCACTGATGCAGGGCGCTCACTGTCGCGAGTGACCAGTCGGGCCTTTGAGGACATCCTGGCAGAGGTCCAAACCCACATCTCATCAAACCGCATCACCGTCACACTTGCTTTAGGCCCGATTTTTGGTGCACGCTGGCTGATTCCACGACTCAGCAAGTTTTATCGATTCAATCCCAATATCGAACTTGTGCTGCACCACGGCTCACGCATAACCAGCGCTGAGCAATTGACGGCCACCATCGCAGTTGATTGGGGTGTGGGCGACTGGCCAGGTTTGGATGCCAACCGTTTGCTTGACATCGTCTATCGGCCCATCCTGAGCCCGAAGCTGCTGGCCGATGGCGGTGGAATCAAGAGTCCAAGTGACTTGACCCGCTACCCCATCATCCATCAGTGGGACAGGGAGGAGTGGAATGCCTGGCTCAAATTGGTTGGCCATCCCGATCTGGGATTTGCCCGTGAAACCATCATGCGAGATTCAAATTTAGCACTTCAGGCCGCCATGGACGGACAAGGCGTGGTCATGGGCACTTTCCCTTTTTTGGACAGTGAACTGGCGTCTGGGCGACTGGTCTGTCCCTTTCCTGATGAACTGAGTCCTGAGCGCGGCTACTACTTGCTTAGCCGCCCAGGCGCGCGCTCAGTGCCGGCGGTCAATGCCGTGTGCGCCTGGATTGAGGCAGAGGCCGCTTCGCCGGTTTGAGTCGAACGCGTGATTCGGTACGCACCCGCACCAGCGCGGGCGGAGAAAGTCGACGCTTGTCCATATCCATCGATCAGCAAGGCGACCCCATCATCTATGGCCACGCCATCAGGCAAGTCACCCTTTGCGATGGCGGCTGATAGCGCCGGTTTACGCTGTGGCTCACTGTCATAGTGAGGGCAACAACTGCCGGCCACCAATCCGATGCCAGATATAGGTTGCAGGCCCTGGCCAACTGTGTCTGAGAGGGCGCTTTCGAACCAGACACTGGCGCCAGCACTGACACCCGCCATTAAAACGCCCCGTCTGGCCGCATTAACCAAAACCTGATCCAGTCCGGTGTTTCGCCAATGGTTTATCAACCGCTGGGTATTACCTCCACCCACGTAAATGATGTCAAGAGCCTGTGACCAGCGCGCCGTGTGCTGCGCATCACTGCCTGGGGCAAGGTGCGTGGCATGCCCTGATAGCGTGCCAAAACGTTCATAAAAACGGCTGATTTTTATCGGATCGTCGTCACTGGCTGTCCCAATGAAGCCCACACGAGGCCGCTGGCAGCCCGACACCGCCACAATGAAGTCTTCAAGGTCAGGGTCAATTTTGTGGGTAAAACCGCCTCCACCAATCGCAATGAGACGTTGGATTTGCTGCATGGCTGCATTGTATTTGTGGGTTTCGCCGTTTGCTGGTGTAAAAGTGCAGATGCCGGCACCAAGTTCGCAAGCAGGCTTGGCATGCAAAATTCGATACGAAAATTTTTACTCCATTGAGTGCATAAATGTTGTTCATGAGAACTGCATTTGCTGGAGAAAATTTGATAAAGTTGTTTTTCAACTTGATAGAACATCTGGTTTATTTCGCGTAAATTCTCAGGAGACTTGCCATGAATAAATTTGTATTCACTTTGACCTTGGCCTCTTTGATGGGTGCTTCTGCTACATGGGCTGCTCCCTCGGGTACCTTGCGTCAAGCCCATGAGGTGCAGTTCGGTAATGCCTCTGATTTAGATCCGATTTCAAGGGGACGGGTATTCACAGTTACTGAAAAAATCATGAGCCGTCTCGTGAGACCGGGTTTGGACGGTAAAAACGCGCCAGACTTGGCTGTGAGCTGGTCGTCCAATTCTGCAGCAACTGAATGGACATTCGTTCTCAGAGATGGCGTTACGTTTCATAACGGAAGGCCATTCACCGCGGCCGACGTGGTCTATTCCTTGCAGCGCGTGCAGGACCCCAAGCTGGATTCACCCGTACGGGCCTCGATTGGCATGATCAGCAAGATCGAAGCTGTCAATCCGAAAACGGTCAAGATGACGCTCAACGCGCCGTTTGCCGACCTGCCCTTGGTACTCACAGATTACAGACTGATGATGATTCCCAATGGTTCGGGTGACACCATCAAATCCACGGGTATTGGCACCGGGCCTTTTAAGTTGGAAAAATTTGATCCGCAAGGCACTTCCGTCCTGGTGGCCAACCCGACTTATTACGATGGTCCTCCGGGCGTGGCGAGGATGGAAATCATCGGCATACCAGACGCAAATGCACGCTTTCAAGCCCTCATGAGCAAGCAAATAGACGTGCTCCCGAGCGGTGTCTCGCCGCAACAAAAATCTTTGCTTGAGCGGGCGGGTGGATTTACTTTCCAAAGTGTGCCGACAGGAAACTGGCGTGGTATTGTTTTTCGTACCGACATGAAACCCTGGGATGATGCGCGCGTGCGTCGCGCCGTCCGCCTCGCGGTGAATCGCAAGGCAATGCTTGATTTGGCGGGTGGCGGCCTCGGAAGCATCAGTTGTGATACTCCGGTCGGGCCTACCGATCAATATCGCTGGAATGGAACCTGTAACCAAGACATCGCCAAGGCAAAAGCCCTGCTCGCGGAGGCTGGCTACCCTAACGGCCTGGACCTGGAATTGCCTGTCAGCACCCTTCAAGACGTTTGGCCTGCCATGGCTGAGGTATTTCAACAGCAAGTAGCCCCTGCTGGTTTTCGCGTCAAGATCGTGGCGGTTCCTTCAGATGGCTACTTCGACAAGGTGTGGATGAAGGCCCCGGTGTCTATGACGCGCTGGAATCAGCGTCCCGCCGACGGTATGCTTAATGAGATTTACCGTGGGGGAGCGAGGTGGAACGAAAGTTTCTTCAAAGACCCCAAATTCGACGCTGTCCTTGATGACGCTCGCAAAGAAGTCAACTTC
>JBIKHR010000235.1:0-4882 GCA_044362035.1 Polaromonas sp.
CGCGCATGAAGGGCTTGCTGACCTCGCTGCACGAACGCGGCCTGCTAAGTCTGTTTGCGATTGACGAGGCGCATTGCGTGAGCCAGTGGGGTCACGATTTCCGCCCCGAATACCGTTCTTTGAGCCTGCTGCACGAAAGCTTTCCCGACGTGCCGCGCATGGCGCTCACCGCCACCGCCGACGCGCTGACGCGGCAAGACATGGTCGAGCGGCTCAAGCTCGAAGACGCGCGCGCGTTCGTCAGCAGTTTTGACCGGCCCAACATCCGTTACACCATCGTTGAGAAAACCGACCCGACCCGCCAGCTGCTGCGCTTCATCGAAACCGAGCACGCCGGTGAAGCCGGCATCGTGTACTGCCAGTCGCGCAAGCGGGTCGAAGAAATTGCCGACATGCTGCAAGACGCCGGCCTCCAGGCCATGGCTTACCACGCGGGCCTGGACGCTTCGGTGCGCCAGCAGCGGCAAGACCGTTTCTTGCGCGACGACGGCATGATCATGGTCGCCACCATTGCGTTTGGCATGGGCATCGACAAGCCCGATGTGCGCTTTGTGGCGCACCTGGACATGCCCAAAAACATTGAAGGCTATTACCAGGAGACCGGTCGCGCCGGCCGCGACGGCCTGCCGGCCAACGCCTGGATGGTTTACGGCCTGCAGGACGTGGTGAACCAGCGCCGCATGATCGACACCAGCGAAGTCGCCAGCGAAGAGTTCAAGCAGGTCATGCGCGGCAAGCTCGACGCGCTGCTGACGCTGGCCGAAGACACGCGCTGCCGGCGCGTCAGCCTGCTGGGCTACTTTGGTGAGGGCAGCCTGCCCTGCCACAACTGCGACAACTGCCTGAACCCGCCGGCGGTGTGGGACGCCACCGACGCAGCCCGCAAGATGCTCAGCTGCATTTACCGCGTGCAGCAGGCCAGCGGCATCAGCTTTGGCGCCGGCCACATCATGGACATATTGCGCGGCAAGGCCACCGAGAAAGTGGCGCAGTATGCGCACGACAAGCTCAGCACTTTCGGCATAGGCGCCGAACTGGCCGAAACCCAGTGGCGCGGCGTGCTGCGCCAGCTGATTGCTAAAAACATGGTGCGCGTGGACAGCGAAGCTTTCAGCACACTGCAACTGCTGCCCGACGCGCGCGCCGTGCTGCGCGGCGAGGTGTCGCTGATGCTGCGCGAGCAAAGCGCTGGGCCAGACCGTAAAAAACGTAACAGCAAGAACACCAAAACCTCGGTCAAGGGCATGGCCGAAGCCAGCCTGAACGCCGGTGCGCTGGAGCGCCTGGGCAAGCTCAAGGCCTGGCGCGCCGACGTTGCCCGCGAACACAACCTGCCGGCCTTTGTGATCTTTCACGACGCCACGCTGCGCGCCATTGCCGAACAAGCTCCGCAAAGCCTGGCCGACCTGGAAGGCATCAGCGGCATGGGCACCAAGAAACTGCACGCCTATGGTGCAGAAGTCATCCGCGTCTGCACCGCTGTCGCCTGATTTGCCCGCATTCACTGCGCGTTGGGCGGCGCAGGGCCCGAGGCCCCAAACATAACTTTATGCAAAAAATGCATGCCGCTGGGGCGGCAAGGGTTAGTCCTAGGAGAAACGCTCTTGGGCCCCCTGCAATCAGGTTGCCGCTGAGTTAGCATTCCGCCACTGGCACACATCGTGCTGGCTAATTCGCTTCATGTCACCTACTGGAGATCAACTTGTTCAACATCACTAAAAAGCAGGGCCTGCTGGCTCTGGCTGCTGCGGGCCTCACACTGGCTGCTGCACTTCCTGCCCACGCTGGCAAAACTCTCGACGCCGTCAAGGCCCGTGGCCAAGTGGTCTGCGGTGTCAACACCGGCCTGGCCGGTTTCTCGGCTGCTGACTCCAGCGGCAACTGGTCCGGCCTCGACGTCGACATGTGCAAAGCCGTTGCCGCCGCTGTTCTGAACGACGCCAGCAAGGTCAAGTACGTTCCCCTGAACGCCCAGCAACGCTTTACTGCCCTGCAGTCCGGCGAGATCGACATGCTGTCGCGCAACACCACCTTCAGCCTGACGCGCGACGCTTCCCTCGGCCTGCACCAGACCGCGGTCACTTACTACGACGGCCAGGGCTTCATGGTCCCCGTCAAGAGCAAGATCAAGAGCGCCAAGCAGCTCAAAGGTCAAACCGTGTGCGTGCAGTCCGGCACCACCACCGAGAAAAACCTGACCGACTTCTCGCGCGCCAACAAGCTGAACATCAAGCCTGTGGTGTTTGAAAAAGTCGAAGCCGCCACCGGCGCTTACTTCTCCGGCCGTTGCATCGCCTACACCACGGACGCATCGGGCCTGGCCTCTGTGCGCAACAAGGAAGCCAAAGTTCCAGCCGAGCACGTGATCCTGCCGGAACTGATCTCCAAAGAACCCCTGGGCCCTATGGTTCGCCGTGGTGACGACGAGTGGTTCGCCATCGTCAAGTGGGTCATCTACGGTCTGCTCGAAGCCGAAGAATATGGCGTGACCAAAGCCAATGTCGACCAGCTCAAGACCAGCACCACCGACCCGGTTGTCCAGCGCATTCTGGGCACCACCGAAGACACCGGCAAGCTGCTCGGCCTGGACAAAGAGTGGATGGCCCGCGCCATCAAGGCCACCGGCAACTACGGCGAGTCGTTTGAAACCCACGTCGGCCCCAAGTCGGCCCTGGGTCTGCCACGCGGCGTCAACAACCTGTGGAACAAGGGCGGCCTGATGTACGCCTACCCGATCCGCTAAAAACGGCTTCGGCCTGAGCGCTGAAAAACCGTCTGCCGGGCACTGCCTTGCAGGCGGTTTTTTCTCAAAGAAAGCGCCTCTTTTTTGTTTCTGTTGATTTACTGAGTTTTTGTGTCTGATGCCCCGGCCAAGCGCCCCTTGAGAGCCTTTCCATGACACCTTCTGTCCCCCCCAAAAAACAATGGTCCTGGCGCAGCCAGGCCTTTCGCGGCCTGGTCTACCAAGTGGTGGCCCTTGGCCTGATCGCCCTGGCGCTCTGGTACCTGGGCCACAACACGCTGATCAACATGCGTGAGCGCGGCATCCAGAGCGGCTTTGACTTCATGCTCCAGACCGCCGGTTTTGACATCGGCGAAAGCCTGTTTGCCTTTGACTCCAGCGAAAAGTACTGGCGCGCCTTCATGGTCGGCGTGGCCAACACGCTGCGCGTGGCCCTGCTGGGCATCATCTTCACCACGCTGCTGGGCACGCTGCTGGGCGTGGGCCGGTTTTCGCGCAACGCGCTGGTGCGCGCCCTGTGCTCGACCTATGTCGAAGTTTTTCGCAACATTCCCATCCTGCTGCAATTGCTGATGTGGTACCTGCTGTTCACCGAAATGCTGCCTGACGCGGCCGAAGCCTGGCAAGTCGGCTCGGTGTACCTGAGCAAGGGCGGCATTAACTTCCCGATCCCCGTCTGGGCCGGCGGCCATGCCTGGGCCCTGGTCGGTCTGCTGGCGGGTGCCGTGGCTGCCTGGGCTTACCGGCGCTGGGCCTTCGCGCAATTTGAAGCCACTGGCCAGTTGCGCAGCATGGTCTGGCTGCCGCTGGGCATGCTGGTGCTGGGCACTGTGCTGGGCTGGCTGGCCGGCGGTGCGCCGACCGAATTGGTACTGCCCAAGCGCGGCGAGTTCGCTATTGAAGACGGCGGCGCGCTGACACCCGAGTTCGTCGCCGTGCTGCTGGGCCTGACGGTTTACACCGCCGCCTTTGTGGCCGAGGTGGTGCGCGCCGGTATCCAGTCGGTGGCGCAAGGGCAAAGCGAGGCTGCGGCTGCGCTGGGCCTGTCGCGTGGCCAAGAGATGCGCCTGGTCATGCTGCCGCAGGCGCTGCGGGTGATCATTCCGCCACTCACCAACCAGTATCTGAACCTGACGAAAAACTCCTCGCTGGCTGTGGCCATTGGCTACCCCGACGTGGTGTCGATCGCCAACACGGCCATCAACCAGACCGGCCGCGCGGTGGAGTGCATCACCATCGTCATGGCGATTTACCTGACCACCTCGCTGCTGACCTCGCTGCTGATGAACTGGTACAACACCCGCGCGGCCATCAAGGAACGCTGATCCCCACCCGGAACAACTCATGACTGCCAAGATCTTTCAATCCCTGCCGGCCCGGCCCGCCCCGGTGCGCCAGGACGGCCTGCTGGGCTGGCTGCGCGCAAACCTTTTTTCTGACCTGCGCACCACGCTGGCGACCGCCGTCATTGGCGGCCTGCTGCTGTGGCTGCTGCCGCAGTTTCTGCAATGGGCGGTGTTCAGCGCCGAGTGGCGGCCCAACTTTGAAGCCTGCCGCGCCGACGGCGTGGGCGCCTGCTGGGGCGTTGTGACGGAGAAATACCGCCTGATCATTTTTGGCCGCTACCCATTTGAGCAGCAATGGCGCCCGCTGGTGGCCACGCTGCTGATGCTCAGCCTGCTGGTGGCGAGCTGCGTGCGTTTTTGCTGGAAGCCCTGGCTGGCGCTGCTGTGGGTCGGCGTGCTGGCGGTTTTCTTCGCGCTCATGTACGGCAACGTGCTGGGCCTGAGCAAAGTCGAGACCGACCGCTGGGGCGGCCTGCCGCTGACGCTCTTGCTGGCCTCGCTGTCGATTGCCATGGCCTTTCCGATTGCCCTGGTGGTGGCCCTGGGCCGGCGCTCCAACCTACCGGCCATTCGCACCGCTTGCACGATTTATGTCGAGCTGGTGCGCGGCGTGCCGTTGATCTCGGTGCTGTTCATGGCTTCGTTCATGTTTCCGCTGTTCATGCCACAAGGCACCACCATTGACGTGCTGATCCGCGTGCTGGCCGGCATCACGCTGTTTGCCGCCGCTTACATGGCCGAGGTGATCCGTGGTGGTCTGCAAGCCATTCCCAAGGGGCAGATCGAGGCCGCC
>JBIKHR010000236.1:0-4875 GCA_044362035.1 Polaromonas sp.
GCGAAGCGCTGTACGAATGGAACTACGCTGCGCAGTTGCTGCACATGCGCGCCTCCGAGGGGCGTGGTGAAGTCACCGACGTCGAGCGCGAGGTCTACCAGGGCCGCTACCTGATTCGCCGCCCGCTTTTGCAGGCGCTGCAAACGCCGGCACCGGGCGCGGTGCTGCTGATTGACGAGGTCGATCGTGCTGATGAACCCTTTGAAGCCTTTTTGCTCGAGTACCTGGGCGAGTACCAGGTCAGCATTCCAGAGCTGGGCACCATCCGCGCCGAGGTCACGCCCGTGACCATCCTCACCAGCAACCGCACACGCGAGCTCAATGACGCGGTCAAGCGCCGTTGCCTGTACCACTGGCTGGACTACCCGGACCGCGACCGCGAGCTGGCGATTGTGCGCGCGCAAGTGCCCGGGGCCAGCGCGCAGCTGACGGCGCAGGTGGCGCAGTTTGTGGACCGGCTGCGGCATTCGCCCTTTGGCAACGCTTTCCAGCGCGCGCCCGGCATTGCCGAAAGCGTCGAGTGGGCCAAGGCTCTGGTGGCGCTGGACACGCTGGTGATAGACCCCGAGGTGGTGGCTGACACGGCCGGCATTTTGTTCAAGCAACGCGAGGACGTGGCGGCGCTGACGCACCAGCTCGCCGTCGAATTGTTGCGACCCGACGAAGCCAGCGAGACCGACAACGCACCATGAGTCTGGGTGACGCGCGCAGCGGCAAGCTGGCCGACAACGTCGCCGGTTTTGGCCGGGCCTTGCGCCGTGCAGGTGTCAAGGTGGACAGCAGCCGCATCGCTCTGGCCAAGGAGGCCGCACTGGCCGTTGGCCTGAGCGAAAAGGCTGACCTGAGCGCAGCTTTTGAGGCCGTGATGGTCAGCCGCGAGCAAGACCGCCTGGTATTTCGCGAGCTTTTTGACGTTTACTTTCAAGACCCGAAACTCGCCAACAAGCTGCTGGCCCAATTGCTGCCCAGTGCCGAGGGCAAGGCTGAGCCGAGCAAGCGCCGCCCGCGCGTGCGCGAAGCGCTGACGCCGCAGCAGGCCTACGGCCAGCAGGCCAAGCCCAGCACCGAAGACCAGAAGGTCGAGTTTGACGCGATCATGACGGCCAGCGACATCCAGCGCCTGCAACACGCTGATTTCAACTCACTGTCGGCTACTGAATATCGGCTGGTTGAGAAGTTGGCGCGAGACATCAAGCTGCCGCTGCCAGAGTTCAAGTCACGCCGCAGTCGACCTGCGAGCAGCGGTGCACGCATCCATTGGCCCGGCGTCATGCACCACGCCGCCCGCACCGGCGGCGAGCTGATGCATTTGCCGCGGCTGCAACGCCGGCAGCAACCCTTGCCACTGCTGGTGCTGGTCGATGTGTCGGGCTCGATGGAGCGCTACGCCCGGCTGTTGCTGGCTTTTTTGCATGCTGCCACCCGGCGCCATCCGCAGCGCGACGTGTTTGCTTTCGGCATGGGTCTGACCGACCTGAGCCCGGCCTTTGAAGCGGCCGACACCGACGAGATGCTGGCGCGCGCCAGTTTGGCCATTGAAGACTTTGCAGGCGGCACCCAGCTTGGCGTGTCGCTGGCCAGCCTGCGCACACAGCACGCCCGCCGCTTGGTCGGGCGGCGCACGGTGGTGCTGGTCATCACCGACGGCCTGGACACCGGCGAGCCCGAAGACCTGGACCGTGAGCTGGCCTGGCTGCGGCGCCGCAGCCGCCGCTTGCTGTGGCTCAACCCCTTGCTGCGTTTTGAAGGCTACGCCCCGCTGGCCCGCGGCGCCAGCGTGCTGCACCGTCATGCCCACGGCATGCTGGCCGTGCACAACCTCAGCCGCCTGGAAGAACTCGCCGCCAGCCTGGCCGCACTCATGAAGTCATGAAGAAAAACCAGCCTGCGCCTGTCCGCATGGCGCCGGCATGGTCCAATCAACAAAAAAGGAAACCATCATGGAAATGCAAGCCAGCCGGCAACTCGCCGTCACCCAACAACAAGCCTGGGACGCGCTGAACGACCCGGAGGTGCTCAAGGTCTGCATCCCCGGCTGCGACAAGGTCGAGGCTTCGGGTGAGAACCAGTACGCCATTGGCATGGCGCTGAAGATCGGTCCGGTCTCGGCCAAGTTCAAAGGCAACATCGAGCTCAGCGACATCAACCCACCGGCCAGTTACAAGCTGTCGTTTGAAGGGCAGGGCGGCCCGGCCGGGCATGGCAAGGGCAGTGCGGCCGTGGTGCTGACGGCCAATGACGCAGGCTGCGAGCTGGCCTACACGGTGCAGGCGTCGGTGGGCGGCAAGGTGGCGCAACTGGGCCAGCGCCTGATTGACGGCGCGGCCAAGTCCATGGCGGAAGATTTTTTCAAACGCTTTGACCTGGAAATGCAAAAGCAGCACCCCGCGTCTTATGCGGCTCGGGATGCGGCTGCAGGTGCAACTGGCGCGGCTCCTAAGGCTGAGGCCAGCGGCGGCGGTGTGCCCATCTGGGCCTGGGGCGTAGGCGCTGTGGTGCTGGCCGCCGTCATCTGGCTGAGCCGCTGAGCCCGGCACGTCCATCAAAGCCTGACGTACACAAAAGGACACCGGTATGGAAAACCTCGACGTGATGGTTTTGCGCACCCTGCGCGACTGGCGGCAGGCGGGCCAACGCGCCCTGCTGGCCACGGTGGTGCGTACCTGGGGCTCGTCACCACGGCCGGTCGGCTCCATCATGGCGTTGCGCGAAGACGGCACGGTGGTCGGCTCGGTCTCGGGCGGCTGCATTGAAGACGACCTGATCTACCAATACACCCAGGCTTATGCGGCCAACCCGACGGGCGGCGATACGGCCCAGGCCGGCACGGCCGCCGAAGGCAAAGCGATTCCCTCGGGGCCGCCAGCCTTCATCAAGTACGGCGTGAGCGCCGACGAAGCGCACCGCTTTGGCCTGCCCTGCGGCGGCACGCTGGAGCTGCTGCTCGAGTTTGACCCCAGCGCTGCCGATCTGGCCAGCCTGGTGAGCGCGCTCGAAGCCGGCCAGCTGATGCAGCGCCAAGTGCGCCTGCAAGACGGTGCTGTCAGCCAGAGCCCGAGCGCCGCGCCAGCCGAGCTCAGCGTCAACGCCACCGAGCTGGTCAATACCTTTGGCCCCGAATACCGCATGCTGCTCATCGGCGCCGGCCAGCTCACCGAATACCTGGCCACCATGGCGCTCTTCAGCGGCTTTGCAGTGACGGTGTGCGACCCGCGCGAGGAGTACCGCAGCGCCTGGTCAGTGGCCGGTGCGGTGGTCAAGAGCGACATGCCCGATGACGTGGTCAACGCCTTCAAGCCAGACCGCCGCAGCTGCGTGATCGCGCTCACGCACGACCCGAAGCTCGACGACCTGGCCCTGCTCGAGGCGCTGAACACCGATGCTTTTTACATCGGTGCGATTGGCTCACGGCGCAACAACGAGGCCCGGCATCAGCGCATGGCCGAGCACTTCGACCTGAGCGAAGCCGCGCTGGCGCGTCTGCGCGGGCCCATCGGCATTTACATCGGCAGCAAGACGCCGTCAGAGATTGCAGTCAGCGTGATGGCCGAAGTGCTGGCCGTGAAAAACGGTGTGGTGCTGCCGCGCGACATGGAAGTTGCCCAAGCCAAAAACGAGCGCGCTGTGCTGCACAACGACCCGGGCGAGCTGGTCTGCAGCGTGCGGCGCTAGCGGGCCAGCCACCAGGCCAGGCTTTTGAGGCCCAGCACCGTCATGCCCAGCGAGCCCAGCACATGCAGGCCGGCGGTCAGCAGCGCCAGGCCGTAGCGTTCAGCCATGACAAAGTCGATGACTTCGGCCGAGAAAGACGAAAACGTGGTCAGGCCGCCCAAAAAACCGGTGATCAATAGCAAGCGCCAAACCGGGTCCAGTTGCGGCATGGCTTGAAATGCAGCGATGGCCACGCCAATCAGGTAGCCGCCTATCAGGTTAGCCGCCAGCGTGCCCCAAGGCAACACGCCGCCCGGCGTGAGCCACAGCCCCAAGCCCCAGCGGGCCAGTGCGCCGGCAGAGGCACCAACGCAAATGGCCAGCACGGTCAGCATCGCGCTCACTTGCTCATTTGCATAGGAAGCCAGGTGGCAATGCCGGGGAAAACATAAATGATCGCCACCGCCACGCACATCAGCACGAACATCGGCAGCGTGACCTTGGCGATCCAGGTCAGCTCTTTGCCCGTCATCCCTTGCAGCACAAAAAGGTTAAAGCCCACTGGCGGCGTGATCTGCGCCATCTCGACCACCAGCACGATGAAGATGCCGAACCAGATCGGGTCGATGCCGGCTTTTTGGATGGTCGGCATCAGCACGCCCATGGTCAGCACCACCATGGAAATACCGTCGAGAAAACAGCCCAACAGCACAAAGAAAAAGGTCAGGGCCAAAATGAGTTGGCCCTGGCTCAGGCCCAGTGTGGCCACCCATTCGGCCAGGTGCCGCGGCAGGCCGATGTAGCCCATGGAGAGCGTCAAAAAGGCAGCGCCGGCCAGAATCAGCGCAATCATGCAATACAGCCGCGTGGCGCCCATCAGCGAGTCTTTGAAGGTGATCCAGTTCAGCGAACCTTGCAATGCAGAGATGACCAGCGAGCCGACCACGCCCACGGCGGCGGCTTCTGTGGCGGTGGCGATACCGGCGTAAATAGAGCCGAGCACGGCAGCGATCAGCGAGACCACGGGGATCAGCGCACGCGAGGCCTGGATTTTTTCAATGAGTGTGGTCTTGTTGTCGGCCGGTGGTATTTGCGTTGGGTTTCGTAGTGCCCACAAGGCGATGTAGCCCGAAAAAAGCAGGGCCAGCATCAGGCCCGGAAAAACACCGGCGATGAACAGCTTGGCAATCGACACCTCGGCGGTGACGCCGTAAACGATCATGA
>JBIKHR010000237.1:0-4872 GCA_044362035.1 Polaromonas sp.
ACCGCCGCCACTTCCTGCAGGTCTCAGCCACCGCCGCAGCCGGCCTCAGCCTGGCTTTTTACTTGCCGGAAAAAGCCGAGGCCGCCGACACGCCGCGCCTGAACGCCTGGATCGAGATCCAGCCTGACGACACCATCGTCATCCGCTACGCCCGCACCGAGATGGGCCAGGGCAGCCGCACTTCCGCGCCCATGCTGGTGGCCGAGGAGCTGGACGCCGACTGGAAAAAAGTCCGCGTCGAATACGCCACCGCGCACGACAACCTGCGGCAAAAGCGGGTGTATGGCGACATGGCCACGGTCGGCAGCCGGACCATCCGCAACTCGCAGGCTTATCTGCGCCAGGCCGGCGGTACCGCGCGCCACATGCTGGTGGCGGCAGCCGCGCAAAGCTGGGGCGTGCCGGCGGCCGAATGCAGCACGGCGCTGGGCCGGGTGCAACACCTGGCCAGCAAGCGTTCTTTGAGTTACGGCAAGTTGGCCGCGGCCGCCGCCAAGCTGGAGCCGCCCAAAGAAGTCCAACTCAAAGACCCCAAGGCCTGGAAGATCATTGGCAAGTCGATTCCCCGCGTGGACATTCCGGCCATCGTCACGGGGGAGATCCGCTACGGCATTGACGCCCAGTTGCCGGGCATGCTGCACGCCGCAGTGGCCGCCAGCCCGGTGTTCAATGGCCGCGTCAAAAGCATGGACGCCTCCAAGGTGCAAAACCGCCGCGGTATTGTCAAGGTGCTTAACCTCGGTGAGTTTGTAGCGGTGGTGGCCGACAACTGGTGGCGCGCCAAAGAGGCGCTGCGCGAGGTCGCCATCGAGTGGGACACCGGCGAGCACGGCACGCTCACCAGTGCGGTCATCATGGCGAATTTCCAGGCTGGCATGGCGCAGAGCGAGCTGGCGGTGGCTCGCAACGACGGCAACACAGTGCAGGCGCTGGCCGGCGCCAGCAAGGTTTACGAGGCCGAGTACTTCACGCCCTACCTGGCACACGCCACCATGGAGCCCATGGTCTGCACGGCCTGGCTGCAGGGTGATTCGCTGGAGGTCTGGACTTCCACGCAGAACCCCGAGGCCACTTTGGCGGTCTCTGCTGCCACGGCCGGCGTAGCGCAAGACAAGGTCAAGGTTCACCCCATGCAGCTCGGTGGTGGTTTGGGCCGCAAGAGCTCGCAGGACTTCACACGCCAGGGCGTGATGATTGCCAAGGCCATGGCCGGCAAGCCGGTCAAGATGATCTGGAGCCGCGAGGAAGACATTCAGCACGACCTGTACCGCCCGGCCAGCCTGGTGCGCTTCAAGGCGGCGATGGACGCCAACGGCAAAGTCGATGCGCTGCACATCCGCGTCAGCGCACCGTCTATCTTGGCCACGCTGCTCAAGCTGCCCCTGCCCAAGGGCGTGGACGGCCAGGCGGTGGCGGCTTTCAACGACCACCCGTACGACATTCCCAACAGCCTGGTGGACTACGCGCAGCGCAACAACAATGTGCCGGTGGGTTTCTGGCGCACCGTCGGACACTCACAAAACCCGTACATGCGCGAGTGCTTTGTCGACGAGTTGGCGCATGCCGCCGGCAAGGACCCGCTGGCGTTCCGGCTTAACATGCTCGGCCCCAAGGCGGCGCGTGACCGCGGCATTCTGGAAGCCGTGGCCAAGGCCGCCAACTGGGGCGGCGCGCTGCCACCAGGCGTGTTCCGCGGCATTGCCGAAACCGAAGGTTATGGCAGCTACACGGCCTGCGTTTGCGAGGTCTCGGTCAACGCCAAAAGTGAAGTCCGGATTCACCGCGTGGTCATGGGCATTGACCCGGGTTATGCCGTCAACCCGGACAACATCGAGGCGCAGATCCAGGGCAGCGTGGTGCACGGCCTGAGCGCTATTTTCTGGGGCGAGATGACGGTCAAGGACGGCCGCATCGAGCAGTCGAACTTCCATGACTACCGGCTCATGCGCCTCAATGAAATGCCCAAGGTGGTGGCGGTGATTGCGCCTTCCGGTGGCTTCTGGGGCGGCGTGGGTGAGCCTGCGCAGGCACCGCTGGCGCCGGCCCTGGCCAACGCCATCTTTGCTGCGTCGGGCAAGCGCATCCGCTCATTGCCTTTGAAGAACCACGGTCTGAGTCTGGCGCGCGCATGAACCCTGGAGACGGCTGGCGCACGCTGAGCACCTTGTGCACGCTGTCGCTGGCCGGCTGCTGCGCGCTGCCTGCGCTGGCGCAAGAGCGTCTGGCGGCCACGCCCTGGGCCGCCACGGCCAGTGTTGAGCGCGGCCGCGCCTTGCTGGCCAACCGCCAGGACAGCGGCTGCATTTTGTGCCACACGGTGCCGGGCATGGCGGCGGGTGGTGACATAGGCCCGCCGCTGGCCGGCCTGGCCGGGCGCGCTGACGCCGGGCAGATCCGCCAGCGCATCGCTGATGCGCGCAGCCTGAACCCGGCCACCGTCATGCCGGCTTACTACAGCACGCAAGGTCTGCAACGTGTGGCCGGCGCTTATGCGGGGCAAACCGTGCTCAGCGGCCAGGGGCTTGAAGACATCGTGGCCTATTTGCTGGCCAACACGCGCGGCGAGTCCGGCGCGCCCGTTCGTCCATGACACGGCGGGTTGTGTCAAAGCCGCAGGTGGCAGACCCGCCGCGCCGGCGCAGGCTGCAGCGGCTGGTGCGTGGCCTGCTGGGGCTGGCCGCCCTGCCGGTCTTGCCCGTCTGGCCGGTGTCATCGGCGCTGGCCCAGCGCATGGTCTCAGGCCAGTTGCTCAGCCTTGAGCAGATGCTGGCACCCCTGCTCAAGGGCGTCGCCGCCCTGCCGCAGGACGTGTCGCTGGTGCTGCCCATCCTGGCAGACAACGGCTATCTGGTGCCCGTCACGGTGCAGGTGCAAAGCCCAATGACACCAGCCGCCCATGTCACGCATATTTATTTGCTGTCGCAGCGCAACCCGGCCACGCAAATGGCCGTTTTCCATCTGGGGCCCTGGTCGGGTCGGGCCGAGGTCAGCGCCCGCATCCGGCTGGCGGGCTCGCAAATGGTGGTGGCGCTGGCACGCCTGTCTGATGGCAGTTTTCGCTACCAGAGCGTGGACGTGATCGTCACCGAGTCCGCCTGTGTGGACGGCTCCTGACATGAGCAACGCCCGCATGCAGCTGCCCGCCCGCATCGCCCATGGTGATGTGGTCAAGGCCAGGCTGTTGATTCAGCACCCCATGGAGAGTGGCTATTTGCAGGACTTGCGGGGCTTTTTAAAGCCGCGCAACGTGATCGTCTGGCTCACTTGCGACTACGGCGGCCAGCAGGTGTTCAAGGTGGAGCCTTCATCGGGGGTGGCCGGCAACCCTTTGTTCGAATTTTTTTTCCGGGCGGTCGAGTCTGGCGAGCTGCTGGTCCGCTGGGTCGATGACCTTGGTGTGGCCGGCGAGCTGCGGCAGACGGTGAAGGTGCTGCCGCCGGCTTCGCGCCCGCCGGGCGAGGCGCCCCAGGGTCAGCCCGCCCGGCGCGAATCATGAGCGGCGGCCTGCGTCTGGCCGGTTTGCGCCTGCCGGCGCTTTGGCTGGGGTTGCTGGCGCTGGCGCTCAGCCCTGCGGCCTGGCCGCAGACCCGGCACTTGCCGCTGACGCAGCTCAAGTCGGGCCTGGCTTTTGCCGGCGCTGATGTGCGCGCCTTGCAGGCCGACGAGTTTGGCAACCCGGCGCAGCTGTGGCTGGCGCGCGGTGCGCAGCGCTGGCGCGAGCCCCAGGGCGCTGCCGGGCAGAGCTGCCAGAGTTGCCACGGTGATGCGCAGCAAAGCATGCGCGGCGTGGCCACGCGCTACCCGGCGCTGGACAGCAAAACCGCCCAGTTGCTCAACCTCGAAGACCGTATCCGTCAGTGCCGCAGCCAGCAGCAAAAAGGGCCCGAGCTGGCCTGGGAATCCGACGACTTGCTGGCGCTCTCGCTGCACGTCAGCCAGGCTTCGCGCGGCATGCCTTTGCGGGTCAACATAGAAGGCCCTGCGCGCGCGCACTGGCAGCAGGGCGAGCGCCTGTTTTTGCAGCGCCAGGGCCAGCTCAATGTGTCCTGCGCCCAATGCCATGACCAGAACCAGGGCCGGCGTTTGTTCACCGACCCATTGAGCCAGGGCCAGCCCAACAGCTACCCCGTGTACCGGCTGGAGTGGCAGGGCGTGGGTTCGCTGGAGCGGCGCTTGCGCAGTTGCTTTGTCGGCGTGCGCGCCGAGCCGCCCGTCTGGGGCGCGCTGGAAGCGCGTCAGCTCAGTCTTTACCTGATGTGGCGCGGAGAAGGCCTGCCGCTGGAAGTGCCGGCGGTGCGCAAATAGCGTAGCCCCGGTAGCCGGCCTCACATTTCAGATCACAGGCGCTCAAAAATCGCCGCGATGCCCTGGCCGCCGCCGATGCACATGGTGACCAGCGCGTAGCGGCCCTGAATGCGTTGCAGCTCGTGAATCGCCTTGACAGTGATCAGCGCGCCGGTGGCACCAATCGGGTGGCCCAGCGAGATGCCCGAGCCGTTGGGGTTGACCTTTGCCGGGTCCAGGCCGAGGTCGCGCGTGACGGCGCAGGCCTGCGCGGCGAAGGCTTCGTTGGCCTCGATCACGTCCAGGTCTTTGACCGTCAGGCCGGCTTTTTTCAGGGCCAGCTGCGTCGCGGGCACCGGGCCGATGCCCATGTACTTGGGGTCCACGCCGGCGTGCGCATAGGCCACCAGGCGGGCCAGGGGCTTGAGGCCGCGGGCCTTGGCGGTGCCGGCTTCCATCAACACCACAGCGGCGGCAGCGTCATTGATGCCCGAGGCATTGCCGGCGGTGACCGAGCCGTTTTCCTTGATGAACACCGGCTTGAGTTTGGCCATGTCGTCCAGCGTGCAGTTGGGGCGGAAGTGCTCG
>JBIKHR010000238.1:0-4823 GCA_044362035.1 Polaromonas sp.
CCATCTGGCGCGAGATCATGTCAGCCTGCCTGGCGCTCGAGACACCGGTGCGCGTGGCCTACCTGGGGCCTGCCGGCACGTTCAGCGAGCAGGCGGCGCTGCAGTTTTTTGGCGCCAGCATTGAGCACGTGCCTTGCAGCAGCATTGACGAAGTGTTTCGCGCCACCGCCGGAGGCAGCGCGGGCTACGGCGTGGTGCCGGTTGAAAACTCGACCGAAGGCGTGGTCTCGCGCTCGCTTGATTTATTCCTGAATTCACCTCTGCACATTGTGGGTGAAACCAGCTTGATGGTGCGCCACAACCTGCTGCGCCTGTCGGACTCGCTCGAAGGCATCGAGGTGGTTTACGCCCATCCGCAGGCACTGGCCCAATGCCAAGG
Source organism: Polaromonas sp. (assembly GCA_044362035.1). Taxonomy (GTDB): domain Bacteria; phylum Pseudomonadota; class Gammaproteobacteria; order Burkholderiales; family Burkholderiaceae_C; genus Polaromonas. The sequence goes on from JBIKHR010000238.1 coordinate 380, forward strand.
CTGGCTGACCGCGCACCTGCCCAACGCCGAGCGTCGTACTGCCTCCAGCAACGCCGAAGGCGCGCGTCTGGCCACCACCAACCCGGCCTGGGCCGGCATTGCCAGCGAGCGTGCCGGTGTGCAGTTTGGCTTGCACACCGCAGCCCACGCCATCCAGGACGACGCCTTCAACCGCACGCGCTTTGCCGTGGTTTGTCTGCCGCAAACCCTGCCAGCACCAGCGGCCTCGGGCAAAGACTGCATCAGCCTCATCGTGTCGGTGCCCAATCGGCCGGGCGCGGTGCATGACATCCTGGGCCCGCTGAAAACGCACGGCGTGTCAATGACGCGCTTTGAATCCCGCCCGGCCCGTTCCGGTCAGTGGGAATACTACTTTTACATCGACCTGCAGGGTCACCCTTCGCAAGCGCACGTGAGCGCTGCGCTGGCAGAACTGCAGCAGATGTGCGCCTTCTTCAAAGTGCTGGGGACCTACCCCGCCGGCGATTGAGGCGGGCATCCGGGTGTTCAAACAACTTGGCCTGATCGGCTGCGGCCTGATGGGCAGCTCGTTTGCATTGGCACTCCAGCGCGCCGGCTTGGTCGGACATGTGCGCGGCTTCAGCCCCTCGTCAGCCACCACCGCACTGGCCCTGAAGATGGGCGTGATTGACAGCGTGGCCACGTCGGCCGCTGACGCTGCAACAGGCGCCGACCTGGTGTTGTTGGCCGTTCCGGTGGCCGCCACCCGGGCCACACTGCAAGCCATTGCAACGGTCATCGACAGCGGCACTTTGGTGATGGACGTGGGCTCGACCAAACAAGACGTGGTACTGGTGGCCCGCGAAACGCTGGGCCAGCGACTTCCCTGCTTTGTGCCGGCGCACCCGATCTGCGGCAAAGAGGTGTCGGGCGTGCAAAACGCCGACGTTGATTTGTATGCAGGCAGCAAAGTTATTCTCACGCCACTGCCAGAGACAGCGCCCACGCAAGTCGCGCTGGCGCGCCAGCTGTGGCAGGCACTGGGCTCACACGTCAGCCAGATGAACCCCTCTGCGCACGACGCCGCTTATGCCGCCGTCAGCCACCTGCCGCATTTGCTGGCCTTTGCCATGATGCACAGCCTCCAGGCGCAAGCCGAAGGCGAGCAGTACCTGGCGCTGGCGGGTTCGGGCTTTCGCGACTTCACGCGCATTGCGGCCAGCGAGCCGGCCATGTGGCGCGACATTTTCCTGGCCAACCGCGACGAATTGCTGGCGCAATCGCGCCAGTTCCAGGCCAGCCTGCAAGCGCTGGAGCAACTGATCACTGCCGGCGATGCCGCGCAGTTGCACAGCGCCATCCGCCAGTCCAGCGAATCGCGCGCCAGCTGGGCACAGTCGGCCGGCCATTCTTCACCGCAGCAGGATTGATGGTTCATGTTTGACATCGAGTTTCTCGACATTCCGCCTTTGACAGGCGCGCACGGCACGGTTCACCTGCCTGGCTCCAAAAGCATTTCCAACCGCGTGCTGCTGCTGGCCGCCTTGAGCCATGGCAAAACCGTGGTGCATGACTTGCTGGCCTCTGACGACACCGCCGTGATGCTGGCCGCGCTCAAACAAATGGGCTGCAGCGTCGAGCAGGCCGGCCAAACCGTCGTGATCGGCGGGCTGGGTGGCAAATTGATCAACGCGCAAGGCAAGCTGTTCATGGGTAACGCCGGCACCGCCATGCGCCCGCTCACAGCCGCGCTGGCGCTGATGGGCGGCGACTTTGAACTCTCGGGCGTACCGCGCATGCACGAGCGCCCCATCGGCGACCTGGTGGACGCGCTGCGCCAGCTCGGTTGCCGCATTGACTACCTCGGCACGGACGGCTTTCCGCCTTTGCACCTCCAACCCGGCAAGCTGGCACTGGACAAACCCATTTCCGTTCGCGGCGATGTCTCGAGCCAGTTTTTAACAGCACTGCTGATGGCGCTGCCGCTGGTGGCCGAGCGGGACATTCGCCTCGAAGTCACGGGCGAGCTGATTTCCAAGCCTTACATTGAGATCACCCTCAATTTACTGGCGCGCTTTGGCATCCAGGTGCAGCGCGAAGGCTGGCAAAGCTTCACCATCCCGGCCGGTAGCCGTTACCAATCGCCCGGCGAAATCCATGTCGAGGGCGATGCCTCGTCGGCCAGCTACTTTGTAGCGCTGGGTGCCATTGCCACTGGTGCCAGCCCCGGCCACAGCATCGACATCCGGGGCATTGGCTCGGCTTCGATCCAGGGCGACATCCGCTTTGTCGAGGCTGCGCAACAGATGGGCGCCAAAGTCGAAAGCAGCCCCAATTCGTTGAAAGTCTCACGCGGGGCCTGGCCCCTCAAAGCGATTGACCTGGACTGCAACCACATCCCCGATGCCGCCATGACACTGGCCGTGATGGCGCTGTACGCCGACGGCACCACCACGCTGCGCAACATTGCCAGCTGGCGCGTCAAGGAAACCGACCGCATCGCGGCCATGGCCTGCGAGTTGCGCAAGCTGGGGGCTGCTGTTGAAGAAGGCGCCGACTTCATTCGCGTCACGCCGCCGGTGCAGTGGCGCAGCGCCGCCATTCACACGTACGACGACCACCGCGTGGCCATGTGCTTTTCGCTGGCGGCCTTCAATCCGACCGGCCTGCCCGTGCGCATCCTGGACCCGAAGTGCGTGGCCAAGACCTTCCCCGACTACTTTGAAGCACTGTTTGAGCTCACCCAGGCGCAGACGGCCGACATTCCGGTGATCTGTATCGACGGGCCGACCGCTTCGGGCAAAGGCACGCTGGCCTCGCTGACGGCGCACCGACTGGGCTACCACTACCTGGACTCGGGCGCGCTCTACCGCCTCACCGCTTATGCAGCGGGCCGGGCCGGCGTGTCGCTGGACGATGCGGCCGGCGTTGCGGCGGTTGCCGCGGCTCTGCCCGTGCGCTTTTCAGGCGAGCTGGTGCTGCTGGCGGGCGAGGATGTGTCGGACGCCATTCGCACCGAAAGCGCCGGCATGGCCGCCTCGCAGGTGTCGGTGCATGCGCCTGTGCGCGCAGCCCTGCTGGCGCTGCAGCGGGGCTTCAGGCAACTGCCCGGTCTGGTGGCCGATGGCCGCGACATGGGCACCGTCATCTTCCCGGATGCCGCGCTCAAGGTCTTCCTCACGGCCAGCGCCCGCTGTCGCGCCGAGCGCAGGCATAAGCAATTGATTTCAAAGGGTATTTCGGCTACACTCGGCGACATTGTGCTGGACTTGGAAGCGCGCGATTTGCGAGACTCATCTCGCCAAAGCGCACCTCTGAAACCTGCTCAAGACGCCAAACTGCTGGACAATTCCGAGCTAACGATTGAGAAATCAACCGACCTCGTAATTGACTGGTGGCGCGGCAACCGGCCCCTTTAAAGCCCCGCGCCTTATCAATCCGGCGCAGCCTCAAAGGGTTCACAACTTAACCCGCGGCCCTTCACAAGCCGCACCAAACCGCCGCAGTCAGCTCTAAAAACGATAGCAATTGTGCTATCGGAACACTGTTCTGGGGATTAGGAAACTCAATGTCTGAATCTTTTGCCGCCCTTTTTGAAGAATCTCTCAAGCGCTCCGAAATGCGCACGGGCGAGGTTATTACCGCTGAAGTCATCCGCATCGACCACAACCACGTGGTTGTCAATGCCGGTCTGAAGTCCGAGGCCTATGTGCCTCTCGAAGAATTTAAAAACGACCAGGGCGAGCTCGAAGTCCAGGTCGGCGATTTTGTGGCTGTGGCCATCGACTCCGTCGAAAACGGCTACGGTGACACCCTGCTGTCGCGCGACAAGGCCAAGCGCCTGGCCTCTTGGATGAGCTTGGAAAAAGCCCTCGAATCCGGCGAATTTGTCACAGGCCAGACCAGCGGCAAAGTCAAAGGCGGCCTGACCGTGCTGGTCAATGGCATCCGCGCTTTCCTGCCAGGTTCGCTGATCGACACACGCCCCATCAAGGACTTGACTCCCTACGAGAACAAGACCATGGAGTTCAAGGTCATCAAGCTCGACCGCAAACGCAACAACGTGGTGCTGAGCCGCCGCGCTGTGGTCGAAGCCAGCATGGGCGAAGAACGCGCCAAGCTGATGGAAACCCTCAAAGAAGGCACTGCTGTCAAAGGCATCGTCAAGAACATCACCGAGTACGGTGCGTTCGTTGACCTGGGCGGCATTGACGGCCTGCTGCACATCACCGACATGGCATGGCGCCGCGTGCGTCACCCGAGCGAAGTGGTGACAGCTGGCCAGGAAATCGTGGCCAAGATCCTGAAGTTTGACACCGAGAAAAACCGTGTCTCGCTGGGTCTCAAGCAAATGGGTGACGACCCTTGGATGGGTGTTGCACGTCGCTACCCACAGGCTACCCGCCTGTTCGGCAAGATCACCAACATCGCCGACTACGGCGCATTTGTCGAACTCGAGCCAGGCATCGAAGGCTTGGTCCAC
>JBIKHR010000239.1:0-4816 GCA_044362035.1 Polaromonas sp.
GCGCAGCAGCGTGGCAGCGTCATCGCCCCGGCCCTGCACCCGGTAGCCGCCCAGCGCGTGCACGGTCTGCGGTGTCAGCCCCAGGTGGGCGCAGACCGGAATCCCGCGCTCAACCAGAAAGCGCACGGTCTCGGTGGTCCAGCCGCCGCCTTCGAGCTTGACCATGTGCGCGCCGGCCTGCATCAGCACGCTGGCGCTGCGCAGGGCTTGCTCGCGTGACTCCTGGTAGGTGCCGAAGGGCAGGTCGCCGATCAGCCAGGCCACGGCTTGTGAGCGGCGCAGGCCGTTGGCCACGCATTCGGTGTGGTGCCGCATGGTCTCCAGCGACACGCCGACCGTGCTGCTCAGGCCCTGGCAGACCATGCCCAGCGAGTCACCAACCAGAATGCATTCGACACCCGCGGCATCGGCAACAGCGGCGAAAGTTGCGTCATAGGCGGTGAGCATGGTGATCTTTTCGCCCTGCTGATGCATGTCGCGCAGGCGCGGCAGGCTGACAGGCTTGCGCTGCGAGGGCGTGGAGGCCGGCGGCAGGGTGCCGTAGGCCGAGGCCTGGCTGTCAGCAGGGGGTTTGGATGTGGATGAACTCATGGTGGCTCCCGGATGCGCAGAGTCTAATCAGCTTGCGCTTGAATTGGCGGGTCGAAGCGCAAAAGAAATGGACTTTGTACGGGCTCAAGATACGGGCGAAGTGGACAAGCACTGAGCCTGCCGTGGCTTGCCGTCGTCAGGCCGGCGTGTAGGCCAGCCGCACGTAGACCGGGGCGAAGGCCTCGGCCTGCGTCACGTCGATCAGGCCTTCCTTGCACAGCTCGAGCATGGCAATGAAGGTGACCACGAGCACCGGCATGCCACGCGTGGTGTCAAACAGGTCTTCAAACTCGACAAAGCGGCTGCCCTGCAGCTTGCGCAGCACGATGCTCATGTGTTCGCGCACGCTGAGCTCTTCGCGGCTGATGACGTGGTGCTGCACCAGCTTTGCGCGTTTGACGATGTCGCGCCAGGCATCCTGCAGATCGACCACATGCACGTCCGGAAAGCGCGGCTGCAGCGCCTGCTCGACAAACACCTGCGCGCGTAAAAAATCGCGGCCGAATTGCGGAATCTCGTTGAGCTGGTGCGCCGCCAGTTTGATCTGCTCGTATTCGAGCAGCCGGCGTACCAGCTCGGCACGCGGGTCTTCGGCTTCATGACCTTCGGCAGTTTTCTTGGGCGGCAACAACATGCGCGACTTGATCTCGATCAGCATGGCCGCCATCAGCAGGTATTCGGCTGCCAGTTCCAGGTTGGTCGAGCGGATTTCGTCCACATAAGCCAGGTACTGCCGCGTGACCGCCGCCATCGGGATGTCCAGAATGTTGAAGTTCTGCTTACGGATCAGGTAGAGCAACAAGTCCAGCGGGCCTTCAAAGGCCTCCAGAAACACCTTGAGCGCATCCGGCGGGATGTACAGGTCGTGCGGCATGGCAAAGAGCGGCTCGCCATAAAGCCTGGCCAGCGCCACCTGGTCGATCACCCCGGGCATGCCCGGCATGTCGGGCAGGTTCTGCCCGTTGTTCATGGCCACAGGCAGCAGCGCGCCCCCGCCGGCGGGCAGCAGGTCGGTAGTGGCGGGCGCGGGTGCGGGGGCCTGCACGGGCTTATTGGCCGTTCGGGTGCTGGCTGGTCAGGTAAACGTAGGCTTGCTGGGCTACGCGGGCGTCCTGGTAGTCCTGCTCGGCGCTGCGGTCCAGCGGTTTGTCCCACAGCAGGGCGCGGCCGGCGCGTTGCTCGGCTTCGAGCGAAGGCTTCTGGGCTTTCAGGCCGTCAATGAACTGGGTCACTTCGGAGGTGTAGTCGGGGCGGCGGAAGATGGACATGTGGATTACCTTTGGCCGCCATTTTAGGCGGTCTCAGGCGGTGTCTATGCGGGCCAGAAAGCCGGCACGCGCCATCGTCTCGCGCGGCTGGGCGTTGAGCCCTGTCATGACCAGCCGGCCGCCGCGCAGCGCCACGGCCTTGTGCAATTGCTCCAGCACATCCAGCCCGGAGTGGTCCAGCGACTGCAGTTGCTGCGCGTCCAGGCGAATCACCAGCGCCTGGGGTGCGTTTTCAACCACCGTCAAAATCGGATCGATCTTGGCCACTGCGCCAAAAAACAGCGAGCCGTACAGCTGAAAGCTCGCAGACTGTGCATCGCGCGCCGTCTCGACCACCTGAAACAGCGTGCTCATGCGCCGCACAAACAGCACGCAGGCCAGCACCAGCCCGACCTGCAGCGCCACCGTCAGGTCAAACACCACCGTCAGGAAAAAAGTGCCCAGCATCAGCAGCCGGTAGTGGCTGCTGAACTGGCGCAAATTCAGCAACTCGCGCCACTCGCCCATGTTCCAGGCCACGTACATCAGGATGCCGGCCAGCACCGCCAGCGGCACATGCGCAGCCAGCGGCGCTGCCACCAGCACGATCAGCACCAGCGTCAACGCGTGCACCAGCCCCGAGACCGGAGAGCTGGCGCCGGCACGCACGTTGGTGACGGTGCGTGCTAAGGTGCCGGTGGCCGGCATGCCGCCAAAAAAAGGCACCACCAGATTGGCCAGTCCCTGGGCCATCAGTTCCTGGTTCGGGTCGTGTCGCGGCAGGCCCGAGATCTGGTCGGCCACCCGGGCGCACAGCAGGGACTCGATCGCCCCGAGCAGCGCAATCGTCAGGGTGGGCGCAAACAGCAGTCGCACCGTGTCCCACGAAAAATCAGGCAGCGCAAAAGCCGGCAATGTCTGCGGAATGCCGCCAAATCGCGAGCCGATGGTTTCCACCGGCAGGCCGCCCGCATAAGCCAGCGCCGACAGTGACACCAGCGCCACGATGGGACCGGGCAGGCGCGAGGCCACGCGCAAGGCATGGTGCAACTGCAGTGCTTCAAAAGGCTGCAGCAGACGCGCCGTCATGCCCTTTTCTGGCGATGGGCGTGCAAACAGGCGCGACCAGACAAACAGGCCCGCCAGGCAGGTCAGGGCCAGCGCCAGCGCGTAGGCATTGGTCGAGCCCAAATGGGTGCTGATGACCTTGATCTGCGAGAAAAAATCGGCGGGCATTTTCTCGACCTTCAGGCCCAGAAAGTCTTTCACCTGTGACAGCGCAATCAGCACGGCAATGCCATTGGTGAAGCCGACCACGATGCTGACAGGCACATAGCGCACCAGCGTGCCCAGCTTGAGCAGCCCCAGCAGGTAGAGCAAGACGCCGGCGCAGCTGGTGGAGATCAGCAAATTAGCCAGGCCGTAGCGCTCAAGGATGCCGTAAACAATGACGATGAAAGCGCCCGCCGGGCCGGCAATCTGCACCGCCGAGCCACCGAAAGCCGCCACGATGGCGCCGGCCAGAATGGCCGTCCAGATGCCGGCCTCGGGCTTGAGCCCGGAGGCAATCGCAAAGGCCATGGCCAGCGGCAGCGCCACGATGCCGACCGTCAGACCGGCGCCCAGGTCTTTGGCAAAACGCTCGCGCGTGTAGCCCTTCAGATCATCCAGTAAACGGGGTCTAAAGGGGGCAAGTGTCACAGGCGGTTTCAGTGGATGCGCATGCCGGGCACAGCGCCCGGCCAGGGCGTGAGCACATGGATTCCGGGCTGGGCTTTTTCGTCGGCGTGGCTGGCGGCCAGCACCATGCCTTCGCTCACGCCAAACTTCATCTTGCGCGGCGCCAGATTGGCCACCAGCACGGTGAGCTGGCCGATCAGGTCTTCGGGCTTGTACATGCTGGCGATGCCACTGAATACATTGCGCATGCGGCCTTCGCCCACGTCCAGCGTCAGGCGCAGCAGCTTGACCGAGCCTTCGACCGGCTCGCAGTTGACGATTTTGGCAATGCGCAGGTCGATCTTGGCGAAGTCGTCGATGGAGATGGTGGGGGCGATATCTTCGCCGCCGGGGATCAATTTTTCTTCGACTACCGCCGGGGGCTCGAACAGGGCGTCGAGTTGCTCCGGGGTGACGCGTTGCATGAGGTGCTGGTAGGGCTGGATGGTCTTGATAGACAGACTTCCATTCCAACTATCAAAGGATATGCCAGTAAACGCCTCTACAGACCTAGCCAGTTGTGGCAAAACAGGTGCTAGATATTTTGTGATACCCGCGAACGCGCGTATGAGTGTTGTGCAAACTTGCTGCAACTCTTGATCTCTCGACCTGTCTTTAGCTAACTCCCAAGGTTTTTGTGCGTCAACATAGGCGTTTACTTCATCGGCAAGCAACATGGCTGTCCGAACAGCTTTGCCAAATTCGCGCTGCTCGTATAACTCCGCGACGTTTGTATTTGCTCTGTCGATTCTCTCAAGGACTAGTTCTCCGAACGAGTCATTTTCTGCGGATAGCTTGCCCTCAAAGCGCTTGGTCAAAAATCCCGCCGCCCGGCTCGCAATGTTCACAAATTTGCCGATCAAGTCACTGTTGACCCGCGCCATGAAGTCATCCGCGTTGAAGTCAATGTCTTCATTGCGCGCCGAGAGCTTGGCCGCCAGGTAGTAGCGCAGCCACTCTGGGTTCATGCCCAGGCTCAGGTACTTGAGCGGGTCCAGGCCGGTGCCGCGGCTTTTGCTCATCTTCTCGCCGTTGTTCACCGTCAAAAAGCCATGCACAAAGATATTGGTAGGCGCCTTGCGGCCGCTGAAATGCAGCATGGCCGGCCAGAACAGCGTGTGGAACGTGACGATGTCCTTGCCGATGAAGTGGTACTGCTCCAGCCCGGGCTGGGCCATGTAGGCGGCGTAATCCTCACCTCGCTTGTCCAGCAGGTTCTTCAATGAGGCCAGGTAACCCACAGGCGCGTCCAACCACAC
>JBIKHR010000240.1:0-4800 GCA_044362035.1 Polaromonas sp.
GTTTTCAAAATGCGTCAGCTCAAAACCGAGCAAGGTGACAAAGGGAATTTCAACGCCAAAACTCATACAAAAAACCTCAACCGCCGGTGACCACAGACACGCCGCCATCCACCGCCAGCCACTGGCCGGTGATGTGCTTGCCGGCGTCAGACGCGTACAGCACGCACAGGCCCTTGAGGTCTTCGTCATCGCCCAGGCGGCCCAGCGGTGAATGCGCGGCCAGTTGCTCTTCGCCCATGGCTTTGAGCGTGCCGGCCGTCATGCGGCTGGGGAAGAAACCCGGGCAGATCGCGTTGACCGTGATGTGGTGCTTGCCCCACTCGCAGGCCAATGCACGGGTGAAGTTGACCACCGCGCCCTTGGAAGTGTTGTAAGCGATGGTGTTCATGCCAGCTGGGTTACCGCCCAGCCCGGCGATGGACGCCAGGTTGATGATGCGGCCCGATTGGCGCGGAATCATGCTGTGCTTGGCGATGTGCTGGCTGAGAATGAAGTAACCCCGCACGTTGAGGTTCATGACCTTATCCCAGGCTTCCACCGGGTGGTCTTCTGCAGGCGCGCCCCAGGCGGCGCCTGCGTTGTTCAGCAAAATATCCACATGGCCCAGCCGGCGGAGGGTCTCGTCGGCCAGGGCGCGTATATCGGCTTCTTGTGAGCAATCTGCGGCAATCCAGTCGCAGTCAATGCCGGCCGAGCGCAAGATGCCCGCCGACTCCTTCAGGTCTTCGGCCTTGCGCGAAGACAGCATCACACGTGCCCCGGCCTCGCCTAGCGCCTGCGCCATTTGCAGACCCAGGCCACGCGAGCCACCGGTCACCAGCGCGGTCTTGCCGCTGAGATCAAACAGTTGAGAAACAGTGCGGGTCATCCAAATCTCCATGAACAAATTAAGAGCGCGTTCGCTTCGGTGCGCAGGGTCAGTCGGATTTCATGCGTGCACGCACAAACACCAACCCGAAACCAATCAGGGCCAGCACTGCGCCAACGGCCACCATAGACCAGCCCAAGGCGTCGTTGGTGCGCTGCACCGAAACACCCAGCACCAGCGTGAGCAAGCCGCCGTAAATCAGCACCCAGATAAGTTGCTGCATGTTTTTCACATTCAAAAGCGTTGCCATCAGAAAGAGTCCTCGGGTAGTTCGGCGCAGGTCATGTCACGGCGTTCCACAACCTGCAGCCATGCCCCGATCTTAGGCAGTTCGTAATGGAAGAAGAAACGTGTGGCCGCGTAGCGCCCTAATTGGGCTGCATCGTCCCCTCGACTGGCCAAGGCCACGTCCAACCAGATCCAGGCCAGCACCGTGTGGCCAAAGGCCTGCATGTAGGGCACGGCGTTGGCCAGCGCCGGGCCGGGCTGGCCGGTGGCCCAGGCCGCGCGGGTGGCGCCCATCACTTGCGTCCAGGCGCTCCGCAGGGCCTCGGCATGGGGGTTGAGCAGCGGCAGTTCAGCCGCACGCGCAGCCGTGGCATCGATGCGTGCCGCCAGCAGCGCCAGACCGCGGCCGTTTTCCATCAGCACCTTGCGGCCCAGCAAGTCTGTGGCCTGAATGCCGTGCGTGCCTTCGTGAATCATGTTGAGCCGGTTGTCACGCCAGTACTGCTCGACCGGAAAGTCGCGCGTGTAGCCATAACCGCCATGCACCTGAATGGCCAGCGAGTTTGCCTCCAGGCACCATTCGCTGGGCCAGCTTTTGGCAATCGGCGTCAGCACCTCCAGCAACAGCCGCGCGTCATCAGCGGCGGCGCTAAGGCCGCTGTGCTGCTCGTCCACCAGGCGTGCGCAATACAGCTCCAGCGCCAGCGCGCCTTCGCAATAAGCCTTTTGCGCCAGCAACATGCGCTTGACGTCCGCATGCTCAATGATGCGAATTTGCGGCTGCGCCGCGTCCTTGCCGGCCGCACCTAGCGCCCTGCCCTGTGTGCGGGTTTTGGCATACGCCAGGCTGGCCTCATAGCCCGCCATGCCCAGCATGGTGGCGGCCATGCCCACGCCAATGCGCGCTTCGTTCATCATGTGGAACATGCAGCGCAAGCCTTCCCCCGGTTGGCCGACCAGATAGCCAACGGCACCAGCCTGGCCATCGACCAGGTATTTGCCTTCGCCAAAATTGAGCAGCGTGTTGGTGGTGCCGCGCCAGCCCAACTTGTGGTTCAGGCCGGCCAGCGCCACGTCGTTGCGCACGCCGGTCAGCTGCCCGCGCACATCGACCAGCTTCTTGGGCACGATGAACAGCGAGATGCCGCGCGTGCCGGCAATCAGCTTGCCGTCCGGCCCGGGAATCTTGGCCAGCACCAGGTGAATGATGTTGTCCGTCAGCTCATGCTCGCCGGCAGAGATCCACATCTTGTTGCCACGCAGCCGAAAGCGTGGGCCCAGCGGGTCGCTCTCAAAGTCGGCACCATCCGGCAGCGCCTTGGTTGCCACATCGCTCAGTGAAGAGCCAGCCTGCGGCTCAGACAAGCACATGGTGCCCGAGAAGCGCCCCGAAAACTCGTTGCGCGCAAACACTTCCTTTTGTAAAGGCGTGCCATGCACCATCAGCAAATTGGCGTTGCCGGTGGTCAGCAAACCAGAGCCGATGCTGACCGATGCCATGGCAAAAAAGCTGTTGGCCGCCGCCTCCACCGTGTAGGGCAGCTGCATGCCGCCCACGTCGTAGTCTTGCGCCGCACTGAGCATGCCCGAAGCGGCATAAGCCTGGTGCGCCGCGAGCGTGGCTGCAGGCAAGATGACTGTGTCGCCTTCCTGGCGCGGCTCCTGCACATCAACCGTGCGGTTGAAAGGCGCGTACTTTTCGCGGGCGATGCGCTCGCAGGTGTCGAGTACGGCGTCGAATGTTCCCCGCGAATGGTCAGCAAAGCGCTCACGTTCTTTCAGCGCATGGGCTCCCAGCCAGTCGTAGAGCAAAAAATCGAGCGTAGTGCGCAGACTCATGAAACTTACAGCACCTCGAAAATACCCGCTGCCCCCATACCGCCCCCGATGCACATGGTCACGCACACGCGTTTGGCGCCGCGGCGTTTGCCTTCAATGAGGGCATGACCTGTCAGGCGCTGGCCGGTCACACCGTAGGGGTGGCCGACTGCGATGGCGCCGCCGTTGACGTTGAGCTTGTCCATCGGGATGCCCAGCTTGTCGGCGCAGTACAGCACTTGCACGGCGAAGGCTTCGTTGAGCTCCCACAGGTCAATGTCGCTGACCTTGAGGCCGAGCTTGGCCAGCACTTTGGGAATGGCGAAGACCGGACCGATACCCATTTCATCAGGCTCGCAACCGGCCACGGCAAAACCCAAAAAGCGGCCCAGCGGTTGGAGGCCTTTGCGCTCGGCAACGGCTTCGTGCATCACCACCACCGCGCCGCCACCGTCTGAAAACTGGCTTGCGTTGCCCGCCGCAATGACGCCGCCGGGCACTGCGGGTTTGATGCCGCTGATGCCTTCAGCGGTGGTGCCTTCGCGAATGCCTTCGTCTTTGCTCACGGTGACTTTGCGGGTACTCATGCCCATGACCGGGTCGGCAAATCCGGCGATGACGGTGATGGGCGCGATCTCGGCTTCAAACAGGCCGGCGGCCTGCGCGGCCGTTGCCTTTTGCTGACTGCCGGCGCCATAAGCGTCCATCCGCTCGCGAGGAATGCCGTAACGCTTGGCCACCTGCTCTGCCGTTTGCAGCATGTTCCAGTAGATCTCGGGCTTGTTCTTGGCCAGCCAGCTGTCGGCCAGCATGTGGGTGTTCATTTCCTGCTGCACGCAGGAGATGCTTTCAACACCGCCGGCCACGTAAATGTCGGCCTCACCGGCCATCACCCGCTGCGCCGCCAGCGCAATGGTTTGCAGACCCGACGAGCAAAAGCGGTTGACGGTCATGCCAGAGACCGTCACCGGGCAGCCGGCGCGCAGGGCAACTTGGCGGGCGATGTTGGCACCGGTGGCGCCTTCGGGCGTGGCGCAGCCCATGATGACGTCATCGACTTCGCCAGGCTCAATGCCGGCGCGGGCCATGGCGTGCTCAACGGCGTGGCCGCCCAGGGTGGCGCCGTGCGTCATGTTGAAGGAGCCCTTCCAGCTTTTGGCCAAAGGGGTGCGGGCGGTAGAAACAATCACAGCTGAGGTCATGGCGTTCTCTCGAATTCGTTGAAGTCTGGGGGCCCGTGAGGGTTCAGTGGAAGGTCTTACCTTCAGCGACCAGGCGAGCCAGCAGCGGTGCCGGTTGCCAAAATGACGCGTCGTCCAGCGGGTTCCGCGCAAAGCGCTGCATGGCCTGGACCACGTTGAACAGACCCACTTCGTTGGCATAGTTCATGGGGCCGCCGCGGTAAGCCGGGAAGCCATAGCCAAAGACATAGGCGATGTCGATGTCGCCGGCCTTGGCGGCAATGCCTTCTTCCAAAATGTGCGCGGCCTCATTGACCAGGCTGAAGACCAGGCGCTGCACGATCTCTTCGTCCGTGATCTGGCGCGGCGAGATGCCCAGCGACTGGCGGTGCGCGTCAATCATGGCCACCACCTCGGCGTTGGGAATGGCATCGCGTTTGCCGGGCAGGTAGTCGTACCAGCCGGCACCGGTTTTTTGGCCGAAGCGGCCTTTCTCGCAAAGCAAGTCAGCGGTTTTGCTGTACTTCATGCCGGGCTGTTCGGTGTAGCGGCGCTTGCGAATCGCCCAGCCGATGTCATTGCCGGCCAGATCGCCCATGCGAAACGGGCCCATGGCCATGCCGAACTTTTCCATGGCCTTGTCTACTTGCGCGGGCGTGCAACCTTCGTCCAGCAAGAAGCCGCCCTGGCGGCCGTATTGCTCGA
>JBIKHR010000241.1:0-4788 GCA_044362035.1 Polaromonas sp.
AGTCTGGTTCGTCGTGCGCCCTCCCGGCCTGACGAGCCGGGCAAACAGTCTGGTCTGGCACTGTTTTTTAATATCGAAAGGGCGTTGAAATGAGCAAGTTAGTAGGGTTGGTCGGCTGGCGCGGCATGGTCGGTTCTGTGTTGATGGACCGCATGCAGACCGAGGGTGATTTCGAGCTGATCGAGCCCCTGTTTTTCTCGACCTCGAACTCCGGCGGTAAAGCCCCGGCCATGGCCAAGAACGAAACCACGCTGCAAGACGCCTTCAACATCGAAGCGCTCAAACGCTGCGAGATCATCATCACAGCCCAGGGCGGCGACTACACGAGCGAAGTGTTCCCCAAACTGCGCGCCGCCGGCTGGAAGGGCCACTGGATTGACGCCGCAAGTACCCTCCGCATGGACAAAGAAGCGGTCATCATCCTCGACCCCGTTAATTTGCCTGTGATTCAAAAGGCCTTGGCCGCTGGCGGCAAGAACTGGATAGGCGGCAACTGCACCGTGAGCTGCATGCTGATGGGTGTGGGCGCGCTGTACAAGGCGGGTCTGGTCGAATGGATGAGCACGCAAACTTACCAGGCCGCTTCGGGCGGCGGCGCGCAGCACATGCGCGAGTTGCTCACGCAATACGGCACGCTGAACGCTGAAGTCAAAGCCCTGTTGGACGACCCGAAAAGCTCCATCCTGGAAATCGACCGCCTGGTGGCTGCCAAGCAGCGTTCTTTGAGCGCCACAGAGACGGCCAACTTTGGCGTGCCGCTGGGTGGCAGCCTGATCCCCTGGATCGACAAAGACCTGGGTATCGGAAAAAGCCAGGATGAACCCGGCTGGGGCACGTCCAAAGAAGAGTGGAAAGGCATGGCCGAGACTAACAAGATTCTGGGCCAGGGCGAAGGCTTTGGCTCTGCGGCGGTGCCAGTGGACGGCTTTTGCGTGCGCATTGGCGCCATGCGTTGCCACAGCCAGGCGCTGACTTTTAAACTCAAGAAAAACGTGCCTGTGGCCGACATCGAAGCCATGATCGCGGCCGACAACGCTTGGGTCAAAGTCGTGCCCAACACGCGGGAAGCAAGCATTCGCGAACTGACACCGGTCGCTGTGACGGGTACCATGGATATCCCCGTGGGCCGCATACGCAAGCTGGCGATGGGCGAGGACTACCTGGGCGCTTTCACTGTAGGCGACCAACTTTTGTGGGGTGCGGCCGAACCGCTGCGCCGCATGCTCCGGATTTTGCTTAACGACTGAGCTTTCACCATGCACCACACGCCTGCCCTGATGACCCAACATCCTCCAGCCCGCCAGGGCCGGTGGCGCTGGCTGTTGACAGCAGCCCTGCTGGTTATGGGTGCCCTGTCTGGCTTCAGCGCGCAGGCGCTGAGTCTGGGCCGACTGCAAGTGCAGTCTTCGCAGGGCGAGTCGCTACGGGCAGAGCTGGAGCTGACGGATGTGAGCGTGGCCGACGCAAACAGCCTCAGGGTGGCGGTGGCGCCTGCGGCCACCTTCAGGGCCATGGGCATCGATTACCAGCCGGCCTTGAGTGAAATAGCGTTCAACCTGCAACTGCTGCCTGAGGGCCGCGCGGTACTCAAGATCACTGGTGGCCGGCCGGTGACCACGAGCTTTTTAGACCTGGTGTTGGAGATCAGTTGGGCTTCGGGCCGGATCACGCGCGACTTCACACTGCTCATCATGCCATCGGGCACGCAGGCGCCAGTTTTGCCGTTGGCCCCGGCCGTGCAGCAAGCGCCCTCACCCGCACCAGCGGCCGAGCTCACACCACCCCCGGTAACGGCCCAAACGCCAACGCCAACGCCAACAGTAACAGCACCGGCACCTGCCACTCCTGCCTCAGCCCCTGCGGCTCCCAAGCCGACTGCAGTTGCAGGCACGGGCGGCGCTCGCTTGAAAGTCAAGGCCGGCGACACCGCCAGCGCGCTGGCCATGCAGGTCAAGCCAATCAACGTCTCACTCGACCAGATGCTGCTGGCCTTGCTGCGCGCCAACCCAGAAGCTTTTGTAGCCGGCAACGTGAACCGGCTCAAGGCTGGTGCGGTGGTGGAACTGCCAGATGCAGAGCAAGCACTGGCGCTGGACGCCGCAGAGGCACGCCAGACCATCACCCTGCAAAGCCAGGACTTCAACGCTTTTCGCCAGCAACTCGCCAGCAACGCCAAGGCGGCTGACGTAGCGCCAGCCAGCCGTGCGGCCACGGGCAAAGTGCAAAGCGCCCTTGAAGAAAAAACACCCTCCGCCGCGCCCGACAAGCTCACGCTGTCCAAAGGCGCGCTGCAAGGGGACGCCAGCGCTGAAGAAAAACTCAGCCAGCAGCGCAAAGCCAAAGACGCCGGCGAGCGGCTGGCTGAACTCTCCAAAAACATCAGTGAACTGAACGACCTGGGCCAGCGCAGCAGCGCACCTGCCGCCGCTGGCAGTCAGGCTCCCGCAGAAGCCCCTGCAGCGCAAAGTGCTGCGTCTGCACCGGAAACCGCCACACCCAACTTGCCGGCCGTCGACCTGCCCGCCGTCAAGGCCGCAGCTGCGCCCAACCTGATCGACCGGCTGGCGCAACACCCCGCCGTGCTGCCTGCCGCCGGCGCTTTGCTCGGCCTGTTGCTGGCCTGGATGCTGGTGCGCTCGCGTCGCAACCGCGCAATGCAAGAAAGCCTGTTTCAGCATGCTGAAGTTGTACCGATGAACGACGGCAACCCAGGCCCTGACTCAATGATGGCCATGCCGCCAGCCACGCCGCTGCCGGAGGACGACCCGCTGGTGCTGGCCCGCGCCGAGTTGGCCCGCGGCCGTGACCTGCAAGCCGAAGCCGTTTTGCGCATGGCGCTGGAGCAAACGCCCCTGCGCATGGACCTGATGCTGGAGTTGATGGACCTGTGCGTTGAACGGCAAGACGGTGCCGCCTTTGAGTCCCTGGCCGTCAGGGTGCTAGGCGCCGCCGGCGGGCCCGGACCCGAATGGCCGTTGATCTGCCTCAAAGGCCAGTTGCTGGACCCGACCAACCCGCTCTACGCCCCCGCAGAAGGCGCACAGCAAGACAGTCCCTTTGACAATCTGGATTTTGACTTGGAGCTAGACGCCAATACCACCCCTGCTGAGGCATCGGTCAGCCCCACACCAGACAACAACGCCAAGCCCGCCGGCCGGGTCAAGCCCGCCCGGGCGGCCTCGCCGTCGGGTGAGTTTGACATGGCTGCCATCTCGCTGGACCTGCCAACGCCGCCGGCCAGCGCCAGCAAAAAGACGCCGCGCAAAGCGCCCTGACCCGTGGCCAGCACCACCTTGCCCCAGAGGGTGACAGCTTGAGAATCGCCCTGGGCTTGAGCTACAACGGCAGCGGCTATGAAGGCTGGCAAAGCCAGCTTTCGGGCAACACGATTCAAGACCGGCTTGAACACGCGCTGGGCCAGTTCACCGCCCAGCAGTTTCGCGTTAACTGCGCGGGCCGCACCGATGCGGGCGTTCACGGGCTGATGCAGGTGGTGCATTTCGACACAGCGCTTGACCGAGACGAGGCCTCGTGGGTGCGCGGCACCAATGCGTTTTTGCCGCGCGACATTGCCGTGCAGTGGGCGCGCCACATGCCAGACGACTTTCATTCGCGCGGCTCGGCGATGGCCCGGCGCTATGCCTATGTGGTGCTCGAATCTCCCGTG
The DNA here is from genome assembly GCA_044362035.1 of Polaromonas sp. Lineage (GTDB taxonomy): Bacteria > Pseudomonadota > Gammaproteobacteria > Burkholderiales > Burkholderiaceae_C > Polaromonas. The sequence continues at coordinate 3,668 of JBIKHR010000241.1, forward strand.
CGCCCCAGTGTGGAAGCCGGCCGCGTGGGCTGGGTTTACCGGCCGATGGACGGCGCGGCCATGGAGCGCGCCGCCGCTCACTTGGTGGGCGAGCATGATTTTTCGTCTTTCAGGGCGGCGCAGTGCCAGGCCAAGAGCCCCATCAAGACGCTCACGCGCATCACGGTGTCGCAGCGCGGGCCTTACTGGCGCTTTGAGTTCGAGGCCAACGCCTTTTTGCACCACATGATCCGCAACATCATGGGCTGCCTGCTGAGCGTGGGACAGGGCGCGCACAGCCCTGAATGGATTCTGGAGGTGCTGGCCGCCCGCAACCGCGACGCCGCAGCGCCCACTTTTTCGCCGGACGGCCTGTATTTCATGGGCCCGGTTTACGAAGACCGCTACGCCCTGCCGGCCAGTGCGCCAGCCTATGATTGGCTCCCATGAACCGGACCCGAATCAAAATCTGCGGCCTCACGCGTGAAGAAGACGTGGACGCCGCCGTGGCTGCCGGGGCTGACGCCATCGGCTTTGTGATTTTCACGGCCAGCCCGCGCTATGTCAGCCCGGCGCGTGCGGCTGTCCTAGCGGCGCGGCTACCGCCCTACGTCACGCCGGTACTGCTGTTCGTCAATGAAACAGCGGCCAACGTGGCCGCGGCCTGCCAACTGCTGCCGCACGCCCTGCTGCAGTTTCATGGCGACGAAACCCCGGCCGAATGCCTGGCCCACGGCCGGCCTTTTGTGCGGGCGGCGCGTATTCCCCTGCAAGCCCCTGCCCCGGGCGAAGCCGGCTTTGATCTCGTAAACTACGCATCATCATTCAACGCAGCCCAGGCCATCTTGCTCGACGCCCATGTCGAGGGATTCGGCGGTGGCGGGAAAACATTCAATTGGTCACTGCTTCCTCCAAACGTCAACGCTCACCTCGTTTTGTCTGGTGGATTGACGCCTGCAAATGTGACCGATGGCATCTTGCAAGTCAGGCCGCGTTGCACCACGCTGGCCGTTGATGTGAGCTCCGGCGTCGAGGTTTCCAAGGGAATCAAGAGTGCCGACAAGATCAACCAGTTTGTCGCGGCCGTGCGTGCCGCAGACCAACAATTTGCCTCCAGTTAAAAAACCATGTATCCCTACCAG
>JBIKHR010000242.1:0-4764 GCA_044362035.1 Polaromonas sp.
GAGCTGATTCAACTAGCCAAGCAAAAGCTTAGTAATGACGCCTGCGACTTGCTGTCCCGGCACATTGAAAAAGTGCGCCTGGACCTGCTTGAATTGCTAGCAACCCCATCAGCTCACGCGCAAAGTGTTGAAGCACATCCCAAGTTGAACCCATTGCAAAGATTTGCACGTTGAAATTTGAGCCACATTGAGGGCTACCCTGCTTATTTTTTCGCAGGATTGCCCGCAGTGATACGCACTTCACGCAGGCGCTGCCGATGCTGCCGCGCCTCATGCAGGCTGTAGGCCAGGATGCCCAGACTCACCACGGCAATCAACAAAGTGGCCGCGGCATAAATGGAAGGATTGATGCCGCGCCGCGCGTAGCTGAAGATCACTTGTGGCAGCGTTGTCACGCCGGGCCCCGAGAGAAATTCGGAGATCACCACGTCATCAAATGACAGCGTGAAGGTCAGCAGCCAGGCGGCCACCATGGCCGGCGCAATGCTAGGCAAGGTGACCAGAAAAAACACCTGCAGGGGCCGGCAGCCCAGGTCCATGGCGGCCTCTTCAATAGAGCGGTCTACCTCGCGCAGACGCGACTGGATCACCACGGCGGCGTAAGCCATGCCCAGCAAGGTGTGGCCGATCACGATGGTGAGCAGACCACGCTCGGGCCACCCAACAGCGCGTTGCACCGCCACCATCAGCAGCAACAAAGACAAGCCGATGATCACCTCCGGCATGATCAGGGGGGCATTGACCAGCCCGACGAACAGCGGCCGCCCGCGAAAACGCTCGTAACGCACCATCACAAAAGCAGCCATGGCACCGAGCACCGCGGACAGCGTGGCGGTCAGCAAGGCGACTTTGAGCGACAGCAAAAAACCATCGACCAGCCGGGAGTCGGCCCATAGCGCGCTGTACCAGCGCAGTGAAAAACCAGTGAACACGCCGTCCTGGCGCGTGCTGTTGAAAGAAAAAACGACCAAAAAGAGCAGCGGCGCATAGAGGAAAAGATAGACCGCCAGCAACCAGAAGCGTCCCAGGTGAGCCTGCAAAAAACGGGAGATGGCACGCATGTCAGTCGGCTGCCTGCGCGCGCGGCTCGGCGCTGTAGTGGTAGTACAGGGCCAGTGGAAAAAGTATCAGGCAGATCATCACCACCGCCAGCGCAGAAGCTCGCGGCCAGTTGTTGCTGCTGAACATTTCGTCCCATACTACGCGGCCGATCATGATGTTTTCAGCCCCGCCCAGTAAGGACGGAATCACGAACTCACCGACGCTGGGAATAAACACCAGCATGGCACCTGAAACAATCCCGGCCTTGCTCAGCGGCACGGTGATCAGCCAGAAGGCTTTCCACGGACTGGCGCCCAAGTCGTGCGCAGCCTCGAGCAGCCGGAAATCCATCTTCACCAGCGTGGCGTACAGCGGTAGCACCATGAAAGGCAGGTAGACATAGGTCATGCCCACCAGCATGGACACGTCGGTGTAGAGCATGACCACCGGCTCATTGATGAGGCCCAGCGCCATCAGCGCGTTGTTGATCACACCCTGGTCGGCCAGAATGCCCTTCCATGCGTACACGCGCAGCAAAAAAGATGTCCAGAACGGCAGCATCACCAGCATCAGCAAGGCCGGGCGAACGCTGGGCCGGGCGCGGGCAATGAAGTAAGCGAAGGGATAGCCGATCAGCAGGCAAAAAAAGGTGGTGAAAAATGCGTACTTCAGCGAGGTCTTGTAGGCCTCCATGTAGATGGTCTGACCCAGGCCGGCATCGCGAAAGATAGCGGCGTAGTTGTCGTATTTGAAGATGAAGCGCCAGGCGCCACCGGCGGAATCGACCAGCGGCGCAAACGGGTCCACGCCGCCGCCCATGTCGGTGATGCTGATGCGCAGCAGGATCAGGAAAGGCAAAACGAAGAAGATCGCCAGCCAGACGAAAGGCACGCCGATCACAAAGCGGCGGCCGGGTTTGAACTTCAACGCCAAGACAGGTTTCACGGCGCCTGCCTCATTGCGTCAGCGTCACGGGCGCCAAATCGTCCCACCAGAAAAACACCGGGTCGCCCCAGGTGATGCGGTTGGTCTCGTGGCGGGCCGTGTTGCCTTCGGTGATCTTGATGGCTTTGCCGCCTGGCATGTCCACGATGAAGGTGCTGTAACTGCCGAAGTAGGCGATCTCGCGGACCTTGCCGGTGAAGAGGTTGTGCGGCACGTCCGGCCGGGTTGTAGCGATGTGAATTTTCTCGGGCCGAACCGCCACGGCCAACGCCATGCCGGGCGCACCGGTGATGCCGTGGCCCACACAGATGACGCCCTCAGGGGTGCTGATCTCGCAACGGTCGGGCGCGTCCAGACTGAGTTCGCCGTCAAACAGGTTGACGTTGCCAATGAAGTCAGCCACAAAGCGGCAATTCGGATGCTCATAAATTTCGCGGGGGGTGCCCACCTGAAGCACGCGCCCGTGGCTCATCACGGCAATGCGCGAAGCCATGGTCATGGCCTCTTCCTGATCGTGCGTGACCATCACGCAAGTCACACCGACCGACTCAATGATGTTGACCAGCTCGAACTGGGTCTGCTCACGCAGCTTTTTGTCAAGTGCGCCCAGCGGTTCGTCGAGCAGCAGCAGTTGGGGCCGCTTGGCCAGGCTGCGGGCCAGTGCCACGCGTTGCTGCTGGCCGCCCGACAGTTGGTGCGGCTTGCGCTTGGCCAAGGCGGTGAGCTGCACCAGACGCAGCATCTCCTCGACGCGGGCCGTGATGTCCGCCTTGGGCATACCTTCACGCTTGAGGCCGAAGGCAATGTTGTCCCAGACGCTGAGGTGGGGAAACAGCGCGTACGACTGGAACATCATGTTGATGGGCCGCTCGTAAGGGGGAAACGAGGCGATGTCCACGCCGTCAAGAATGACCGCGCCGGCGGTCGGCGTCTCAAAGCCGGCCAGCATGCGCAGCAGCGTTGACTTGCCGCAACCTGAGCTGCCCAGCAAGGCGAATATCTCGCCCTTGCGGATGGAGAGCGAGACATCATCGACAGCGGCCACCTCGTCAAAACGCTTGACGAGTCCCTGCGTCATCAAGAAGCCGTCATGGCTTTCGGTGGACGGGTTCATAAAGACTTAGCGCTGGCGCCGAAGCTCACTGCCCTTTTTTGAATGTCGTGAAGACATTGGCCATGGAGGCCCGTGCATCGTTGCTGAAACTGGCGGGAGACACCATCTTTTCGAGATTGGCAGCGTCCGGGAAAACGGCCTTGTCCTGAGCAATCTCGGGCTTGACTTTGGCTAAGCTGGCCTTGTTGGCCGTCGCGTAGCTCAGCTCGTTGGTCAGTGCGGCAGAGACCTCCGGGCGCAAGAAATAGTCGATGAATGCATGGGCATTGTTGGGGTGCTTGGCATCTTTGGGGATGGCCAGAGTGTCAAAGAAAATCAGACCGCCAGTACTTGGCAACAGGGCTTCGATCTCCTGGCCGCTCTTGTTTTCGAGGGCGCGGTTGCGGGCGATGTTGATGTCGCCTGCCCAGGCCAGGGCCACACAGGCTTTGCCGCCGGCCAGGTCGTCGATCATGGTGCTGCTGAACATGCGGATGTGCGGACGCACTTTGGCCAGCATGGCGGCTGCCGCCTGGTGGTCGGCAGCGTCGTTGGAGTAAGCGTTTTTGCCGACGAAATGCATGGCCGGCGGCATGACTTCAGTGGGCGAGTCCAGGAAAGCAATGCCGCAGGATTTCAGCTTGGCGGTATAGGTCGGGTTGAAGACCAGTTCCCAGGCGTTGGCCGGCATCGGGGTGCTGCCCAGCGCCTTGGCGACTTTGGCCTTGTTGATGCCGACCGTGGTGAAGCTCCAGGCCCAGGGCACCAGGTGGGCGTTGCCGGCGTCAATCGCCGACAGCTTGCCCATGATGGACGGGTCCAAATTGGCGTAGTTGCCCAGACGGGTCTTGTCGAGCTTGAGCAGCAGGCCGCCATCGATTTGCGGCTTGGCAAACACCGCGCCCGGCACCACGATGTCGTAACCAGTGTTGCCGGCGACCAGTTTGGCGTGCAGGGCTTCGTTGTTTTCAAAGGTCTGGTAATTGACCTTGATGCCGGTTTCCTGTGTGAAATTGGCCACCATGTCCTGGGCGATGTAGTCCGGCCAGTTGTAGATATTGAGGACTTTTTCCTCGGCGTTGACGGCCACTGCAGAGGGGGCAGGTGCTTCTTCTTTTTTACCGCAGGCGGTCAGAGCCAGTGCCGTCAAAGCGAGAGACCACAAGTGCTTGTTCATGATGTACGGTGTCCGTGAAAAAGGTTGTTGCAAGCGCTCAGCCAAGGGTGGCCGGCCCGGTGAAAAGCGGATTGTAAGAGTTATTTCAGGGCGCTTACAGCACCGATCAGCTGCCGGCAGCAGGCCCGAGCGTGCATGGGCCGCGGGTTCAGGAGGTGATGCACCAAGGTGCGGCGTCGTGCACCAAACCCATCCACAAAGCCCATGCCGAACTGGCCAGCAGCGCCGCGCCGGCAAGCCGGATCGCCCACTGGCCGGAGCCCGGGCCGCGCAAGCGCAGCCACAGCCAGGGACCGGCCATCAGGCTCAGGCCGCTGCCCACGGCAAACAGGGCCATGACCCCCGCGCCCTCGGCCGGATTGGCGCTCAGGGCCGCTACCAGCAAGGCCGAATAGAGCAAGCCGCAAGGCAACAGGGACCAGGCGACACCCAGCATCAGCGGTGCGGCCGCGCTTGCCGGCTTGCCGGGGCGATGGACAGCCGAGCGGATACGGCTCCAGACGTGGCG
>JBIKHR010000243.1:0-4762 GCA_044362035.1 Polaromonas sp.
GATGGGCGTCAAGCCCACCGGCAACGGCCGGCGCGAGAGCTATGCCCATGTGCCCATGCCGCGCATGACCAACACCTACATGGTGGGCGGCGACAAGGCACCCGAGGAAATTGTGGCCAGCATCAAGAAGGGGCTGTATGCCACCAACTTCGGCGGCGGTCAGGTGGACATCACTTCCGGCAAGTTCGTGTTTTCGGCCAGCGAAGCCTTTTGGGTTGAAAACGGCAAGATTCTTTACCCCGTCAAGGGCGCGACCATCGTTGGCAGCGGCCCCGATGCCCTCAAGCGGGTCACCCTGATCGGCAACGACATGGCGCTGGACAGCGGCGTCGGCACCTGCGGCAAAGAAGGTCAGAGCGTGCCGGTGGGCGTCGGTCAGCCGACCCTGCGCATCGACGGCCTGACGGTCGGCGGCACCGCCTGACCGGGTGCCCCTTTTCATGTGCTACATTCTCGCCATGCATTCAGCCGCATTTTATTTTGCTTACTTTAGCTTCTCAAGCGCCACCGGCGGTAGAGAGATTTTTGCGTAAGCCCCCCAAAACGCAGCTGAATCTCCAAAACCGCCGGACCCCCCGGCGGTTTTTTTTTGTGCATCCGAATCTCCAGTTCAACCCGAAGGAAGTCCGTCATGAATGCTCCCACCCCGACCAGCAGCGAAGCCTGGTATCCGCGTCCCGTCGACAAAACCAGCCAGACCGACGACGAACGCATCAAGGACATCACCGTGCTTCCCCCTCCTGAACATCTGATCCGATTTTTCCCGATCAGCGGAACCCCGGTCGAGGGTCTGATCACCCGCACGCGCCAGAGCATCCACAACATCATGGCCGGCACCGACGACCGCTTGCTGTTGGTCATCGGCCCTTGTTCCATCCATGACCCGGCCGCCGCGCTGGACTACGCCCGCCGCCTGGTCGAGCAGAGAGACAAATACGCCGGCACGCTGGAGATCGTGATGCGGGTGTACTTTGAAAAGCCGCGCACCACCGTGGGCTGGAAGGGCCTGATCAACGACCCTTACCTCGATGAGAGCTACCGCATTGATGAAGGCCTGCGCATTGCGCGCCAGCTGCTGATTGACATCAACCGCCTGGGCCTGCCCGCCGGCAGCGAGTTTCTCGATGTGATCTCGCCGCAATACATCGGCGACCTGATCGCCTGGGGCGCCATCGGTGCGCGCACCACCGAAAGCCAGGTGCACCGCGAACTGGCCTCGGGTATTTCGGCGCCCATCGGTTTCAAGAACGGCACCGATGGCAACATCCGCATTGCCACCGATGCCATCCAGGCGGCGGCGCGTGGCCACCACTTTTTGTCGGTGCATAAAAACGGCCAGGTGGCGATTGTGCAAACCAACGGCAACCGCGACTGCCACGTGATTTTGCGCGGCGGCAAGGCGCCCAACTATGACGCCGCCAGCGTGGCGTCCGCTTGCAAAGACCTGGAAGCAGCCAAATTGCCAGCCACCCTGATGGTCGATTGCAGCCACGCCAACAGCTCCAAGCAGCACGAAAAGCAGCTTGAGGTCGCGCGCGACATCGGCGCGCAAGTGGCCGGCGGCTCGCGCCAGGTGTTCGGCCTGATGGTCGAAAGCCACCTGAAACCCGGCGCACAAAAGTTCACGCCGGGCAAGGACGACGCCAAGGCGCTGGACTACGGCAAGAGCATCACCGATGCCTGCATCAGCTGGGACGATTCGCTGGCCTTGCTCGAAGGCCTGTCACAGGCCGTGCTGGCACGCCGCGGACGCTGATTTCCTGCGCAGGCAGGAAGCCATCTTCAAGCGGCCAGTGCCGCCAGCAGTCTGGCGTGAATGCCGCCGAAGCCGCCGTTGCTCATGCACAGCAAATGGTCGCCCGGTTGGACGACCGCCTGGACTTGGGCCAGCAGCGTGTCCAGGTTGTCGGCCACCTGCGCCCGTGTGCCCATGGGGGCCAGGGCAGCGCGCGCATCCCAGTCGAGGCCACCGGCGTGGCAAAAAGCCAGGTCGGCTTGTTCCAGGCTCCAGGGCAGTTGCGCCGTCATGGTGCCCAGCTTCATGGTGTTGCTGCGCGGCTCAAAGATCGCCAGGATGCGCGCCTCGGCCCGGCCTTGTGCCTTGAGCTGCCGGCGCAGGCCGTCGATGGTGGTGTGGATCGCTGTCGGGTGGTGCGCAAAATCGTCGTAAACGGTGATGTCGCCGCCGGCGCGCGCCACCGTGCCGCGCACCTCCATGCGGCGTTTGACGTTTTCAAAGCTGGCCAGCGCCTGTGCGGCCAGCGCCGGGCTCACGCCCACGTGCTCGGCCGCGGCCATCGCCGCCAGCGCGTTGAGCTGGTTGTGCACGCCACTGATGGACCAGTGAACCCGGGCAACTTCCTGGTCGGCTTTGCTCACAATAAAGTTGTCGGGCTCGCCGTTGGCGCTGAATCCCCCTTGCGCGGCTGCCTTCGGGCCAAAGCCGACTTGCTCGCTCCAGCAGCCCTGGGCCAGTACCCGCGCCAGACTGTCTTCAGACGCATTGACCACGACCCGGCCTTGCGCCGGCACGGTGCGCAGCAGATGGTGAAACTGCCGCTCGATCGCCGCCAGGTTCTCAAAAATGTCGGCGTGATCAAATTCGAGATTGTTCAATATTGCCGTGCGCGGGCGGTAATGCACGAACTTACTGCGCTTGTCGAAAAAGGCCGTGTCGTACTCGTCAGCTTCAATCACAAAACAGCGGCCCTGGCCGAGCCTGGCTGACACGCCAAAGTTCAGTGGCACGCCGCCGATCAGAAAGCCCGGCTGCAGGCCGGCGCGCTCCAGAATCCAGGTCAGCATGGCGGTGGTGGTGGTTTTGCCGTGGGTGCCGGCCACGGCCAGCACATGGCGGCCCTGCAGCACGTGTTCGGCCAGCCACTGCGGCCCGCTGGTGTAAGGCAGGCCCTGGTCGAGGATGGCCTCCATCAGTGGGTAGCGGGGGCTGCCGTCCGGCAGGCGCGCACGCGACACCACATTGCCAATGACAAACATATCGGGCGCAAAGCCGGCCTGGGTCAGCACGCCGGCGTCATAGCCTTCGGTCAGTTCAATGCCCAGTTGGCGCAGCTGGTCGCTCATGGGTGGGTAAACGCCGGTGTCGCAGCCGGTGACGCGGTGGCCGGCCTCGCGAGCCAGCGCCGCCAGACCGCCCATGAAAGTGCCGCAGATTCCCAGAATATGTATGTGCATGCGGTATTTTAGGCAGCCGCCGGATCAACCCCTGGCGCCCTGCGGTGGCCGCGGGGTGCAAAAATGCAGACATGAATGCCTTTGAACCCACCAGCCTGAAAGCCGAAATTGCCGCTGCGGCCTCCGCCATGGTGGTCGAAGAAGGGCTGGAGTACGGCCCGGCCAAACGCCGCGCGCTCAAGCAATTGGGCTTGCCGGCCCGCACGGCGCTGCCTGACAACGACGAACTGGAGGACGCGGTGCGCGAGTACATTGCGCTGTTTTGCGCCGACACGCAGCCTGCCGAATTGGCGGCGCTGCGCGAGCTGGCGCTGGTCTGGATGCAGCGCATGGCCGATTTCCGGCCTTTTCTCGGCGGTGCGGTCTGGCGCGGCACGGCCACGCGTTTGTCCGATATTTACATTCAGCTCTTTTGCGATGACCCCAAGTCGGCTGAAATTGCGCTGATCGAGCACCAAGTGGACTACGAACCGCGCACCGTCACCGGTTTCACGGGCGAGAGCGTGGATGCGCTGAGCATTCGCAGCGTTTGCAAGCCTCTGCACGAAACCGTGGGCGTGCACCTGATGATTTATGACCATGATGACCTGCGCGGCGCACTGCGCCCCGATGCCCGGGGCCGCGCGCCCCGCGGCGACATGGTCGCGGTGGCCCGGCTGCTGGCCGCCGGCCCGGCCTGAGCCTGAACACTTAACAGAAGGAATTTCGATGACCTCACGCAGAAACATGTTGTATGGCGGTGCCGCGCTGGCCGCGGGTCTGGCCGGGGCCGGGGCTTTCTGGTGGCGGGGCAAGGGCCAGTCGCCAGTTGTGCTGGCGGCCGACCCCTTCTGGAGGTTGGCACTGGAGACGCCGGACGGCGCGCCTTTCAAGGTCAGCAGTCTGGCCGGCCAGCCTTTGCTGCTTAATTTTTGGGCCACCTGGTGCCCGCCTTGCGTGGAAGAGCTGCCGTTGCTCAACCGGTTTCATCTGGCGCAGCAGTCGCGCGGCTGGCGCGTGCTGGGGCTGGCGGTGGACCAGCCCAGCGCTGTGCGGGCCTGGCTGGCCAAGTCGCCGCTGGCTTTTCCGGTGGCCATGGCGGGTCTGGGCGGCACGGACCTCAGCAAACGCATGGGCAATCTCAGCGGTGGTTTGCCCTTTTCGGTGGCCTTTTCGGCCTCAGGCGAGGTCTTGCAGCGCCAAATGGGCAAGCTCTCGCAGGACGACCTGACCCGTTGGGCACAATTGGCCTGAGCCGGGCAAAGCGCAGCGGCTTTTTTGTTGCCGTCGTCAAAAGTCGTAAATCAAGGTTCAATTTGCGTTAAAGTGCAGCAGCGGCAATGCAGTCGGTCGCCGTTGGCCCGGCAATTCCTCAGGCAAGCCGGTTTTCTGGCTGCTACAGATGATTACAATTGCCGCTGTATAAGTCTTGATGGCAGACAAAGAAAGACAAACAGACTGCTTACTCAGCCAACGACCGGTGCTTGACCCATCCTCAGCGGACCGATCTGCCCTACAGGCTTGAGCCTGCCGGTCCTGCCCAACTGGCCACGCCCTGCGCCCCGCCACCGCTTTTTTTCGGAGAACT
>JBIKHR010000022.1:0-15368 GCA_044362035.1 Polaromonas sp.
ATCCGTGAGTTGGCCAACGGCCTGCTGCGCAACCCGGTGTCGATCCAGGTCACGCCGCGCAACACCACGGTGCAGCGCATCACGCAGACCATCCACCCGGTGGGCCGCGCCAAAAAGAAAGCGCTGCTCACGCACATCATCAGCGAGCACAACTGGAGCCAGGTGCTGGTGTTCACGCGCACCAAGTTCGGCGCCAACAACGTGGCTGAACACCTGACGAAAAACGGCATCCCAGCCATGGCGCTGCACGGCAACAAGAGCCAGACCGCCCGCACGCAGGCGCTGGCAGGCTTCAAAAACGGCGACATCCGCGCGCTGGTGGCCACCGACATTGCTGCCCGCGGCATTGACATTGACGAGCTGCCGCACGTGGTGAACTACGAAATACCGAACGTCAGCGAAGACTATGTGCACCGCATCGGCCGCACCGGCCGCGCCGGCAACAGCGGCGAAGCCGTCAGCCTGGTATGCCTGGACGAAGAAGGCTTCATGCAGGACATCGAACGCTTCACCAAGCAGAACATTGAAGTCGTGGTCGTGCCCGGCTTTGAAGCCGACGCCGGCGAGCGCGCCGAGCCGCTGGCCATGGGTCGCCAGACGATCTGGGGCGGTCTGGGCAAGCCGCCAAGCCGCGACGTGATGCAGGCAGCCGCCAAGGCAGCCCGCAGCGAAATGATGACGCGCATCCGCGAGAACAAGCCCCAGCAAGGCCGTGGCCCCGGTGGCGGCAATGGTGGTGGTAACGGCGGTGGCGGTGGCGGTGGCGGCGCTGGCGCTAGTAGCCGCAGCGGTGGCGGTGGCGCCAGTCGCGGTCCGCGCCAGAACACGGGTTACTCGCAAGGTGGCCAGGGCGGTCAGCCCGCACAAGCGCGCAACCCCAACGCCCAACCCCCACGTCAGCAGCAAGCACGGCCCCAATATGACGAAGACGCCCAGCCCGCCAGCCATGTCTCCTCAGGCTTCCCCTCTTCCGGACAACCGACCGGCGGCAACCGCGGCGGCTTCCGTGGCGGTCGCCCCGCCGGCGGCGGCGGTGGCGGTGGTGGCGGCGCAGGTGGCCCCCGCTCGGGTGGCGGTGGTGGCCGGGGCAACGGGTATGGTCGGTCGGGCGGTTCTGGCTCGTTTAACGGCCGATAAAACCAGCGCCTATGCTGCGGTCCACACCTTGGGCCGCCGGGCACCTGAACTTCCAGCCGGCGCCCAAAACGTGCGGCTGGTGTCTCATCTGAGCGACTCGCTGCTTGATGCGCGAGTGCCGCCGGCCGATGACATGTTCATTGCCCTGGGAACCACCATTGCTGTGGCCGGCAGCAAGCCAGCTTTTCGTGCGGTTGATCTGGACGCTGTGCTGGCTCTGGCCCGCTCGGCCAGATCGGCCGGCGTGCGCAGGCTGGGCCTGGTCAGCGCCATGGGGGCTGATGCGCATTCCAAGGTTTTTTACAACCGCGTCAAGGGGGAGATGGAAGAAGCCGTCAGCAGCCTGGGCTTCGAGACGCTGGTGATCGCCCGTCCTTCCCTGCTCGACGGGGAACGGGCTGCTCTGGGCCAGCCAGCCCGGCGCGGCGAGCAGTTGGCGCTTCGGGTGATGCGCCAGCTCAAGCCCCTGATCCCCGGCAACTATCGGGCGATTTTGGCTTCGGATGTGGCGGCGGCGCTGGTCGCGGCTGTTCAGGCCGGACGACCAGGCGTACAGATATTGCTGTCGGGGCAAATGCAGCCGCGCTGAACGGCCGGCCCCACTGCGCAAAGCCCTCCAACGCCAGACCACGCCGCGTGACGGGTCTCAGTCTTTTACAAACAGCGTCACCAGCGGCTCGTCGCCGACCTGGCGGCTCCAGTGCCCGTGCAACGCCGGGTCAAACACCGCGCCCTCGGGCAGCGTGTCGGCGGAGTAAAAGTAGTCACCGGCCTTGAAGACGCGTGAGCTGCCGTCCTGCAGGCCGATCTCCATCTGCCCCTGCAAGACGAACAGCCACTGCGTGGCAACCGTGCAGTGAAACTGGCTTCTAAAACCCACCGGGCTCTGCCGCAGCTGGTAACCGGACGATGGCCGCAGCGGCGACAGCATGGCCTGCGGCGTGCCCTCGGTCAGCGCCACGGCTTCTTCGCGGAAGCGGGCGCGGCCATCGGTGTCGGTGAACAAAATGACTGTGTTGAGGCTGGCAGGCGTTGTCATGCGGGCTTTCGAAAAAATAAGATCCACCGGATCAGGCTGTGGGCTGACGGTAGCGCGCCCAGGCCTCTGGGGTCGGGGTGGTGCCCGCGCCGGGCAGTGTCGGCAAGCGGAAATAGCCGTTCACCACTTCGGCCGGCTCGGTGAAGCAGTCCTTGATCCAGGGAATGTATTCGAGCACCTCGCAAGCCGGGTGCGCATACGACAGGTGCACATGCACCTGGCTCATGTCACCGGCATGCGGGGCCACCGGCAGGCGAAATGAATGCGCCGTGTCACACACGCGCAGCACCTCGGTCAGGCCGGCCATGCGTGTCACATCGGGCTGCACCCAGGCAATCGCCTGCTGCGTAAAAAATTCGGCAAAGGCATCGGTCGTGTACAGCTGCTCGCCCAAAGCCACCGGGATGCTGGTGGCCCGGGCCAGTTGCGCATGGCCCTTGACGTCGTCGTGCCAAAGCGGCTCTTCAAACCAGAACACATCTTGCGCCTCTGCAGCACGGCAAAAACGTTGGCAGGTGGCCAGGTCCCATTTGCCATTGCCATCAATGGCCATCGTGATGTTCGGCCCGATGGCCTGACGCACGGCGGCCAGGCGGCGCAAGTCGCGCTCGACGCTGGAGCCGACCTTGATCTTGATGCCGGTGAAGCCCTGCGCCACCGCACGCATCGCGCCGGCCACCAATTGATCATCAGGAATGCTGAGCCAGCCGATGTCGGTGTTGTAAGCCCGAACCTTGTCCCGAATCTGCCCGCCCAGCACTTTCCACAAGGGCTGTCCCGCCGCTTTGGCCTTCAGGTCCCACAGCGCCACATCAATGGCGGCATGCCCCAGGCTGGTGATGCCGGCGCGGCCCACCCACTGCAGCGCCGGGTTGCGCGCCAGCTTTTGCCACAAGCGGGTGATGTCGCGGCTGTCCTCGCCAACCAGCAATGGGGCGTGGCAGGTTTCGATGCAGCGAGTGATCAGGTGGTCGCTGGGCAGATGGGCGTGCGTGCCGGTGAAACCATAGCCCGTCAAGCCGTCCTCGGTCTCGATCTGCGCGCCCACCACGCCCCAGTGCGAAATACTGTGCGTGCTGTCGGCAATCTGCGAGCCGGTGACCGGTACGTGCAGGATGAATGGCTTGACGGATTTGATTTTCATGGTCGGCCTTGTGGGGTTAAAAACTTCAGGTGGTGCTGGTGTTGCGCACGATGGCATCGGCGCGCAAATGCAGGTCGGGCAACAGTTCAAGCCCCAGGCCGGGCTTGTCGCTCAGGCTGAGCATGCCGTTTTTGACCACAGGCAATTCAGTGACAAGTTCCTTGTACCAGCCGGTGTAGAAGGCGCGCACGCTTTCTTGCAGCAAGGCGTTAGGCGCATGCAAAGACAGATGGCTGGACGCTGCCCAGACCACCGGCCCGGTGCAGTCATGCGGCGCCACCGGCAGTTGCCAGGCGTCGGCCATGGCGGCAATCTTGCGGGCTTCCGACAAGCCGCCGCACCAGCTCAGATCGAGCATGACCACGCCCGCCACACCCGTCTGCAGGTAATCCTTGAAGCCCCATTTGTAGCTCAGGGTTTCACTGGCGCAGATCAGCGCTTCGCAGTCTTTGGAATACTGCTTGAGCAAGTCCAGGCTGTCCATGCGGATCGCGTCTTCATGCCAGAAGGTATTGAAAGGCTTGAGGGCGCGCGCGATTTTTTGCGCCATGGGCAAGCGCCACAGGCTGTGAAACTCGACCATGATGTCCATCTTCTGGCCGACAGCATCGCGGATCTTGCGGAAGGGTTCGAGGGCCAGATCAAGGTCGGCGTTGCTGATGTACTGGCCGTGGCTTTTTTCAGCGGCCGGGTCAAAGGGCCAGATCTTCATGGCCGTGATGCCCTCGGACAAAAGCGATTCGGCGAGTTCGTCCGCGCGATGCAAAAAGCCTTCGAGGTCTTCATATGGACCTGTCGATTTTTTGGCCTCGCCAATGCCCCAGTTGGCGCTGGACTGGTTGACCGTGCTGCGCACGTACTGGTAGCCGGCGCAGGTGTTGTAGATGCGAATGTCGTCGCGGCTCTTGCCGCCTAGCGCGGTATGCACCGGCATGTTGGCGGCCTTGCCAAAGATGTCCCACAGGGCAATGTCGACGGCGGAGTTGCCGCGCGTTTCAGCGCCGGAGCCGCGCCAGCCCAGGTATCCGGTGATGTCGCGGTTGCGCGACTCGATGGCCAACGGGTCTTTGCCAATCAGTTTAGGGCCCACCCATTCGTGGATATAGGCTTCGACAGCGGCTGCGCCCATGAAGGTTTCACCCAGGCCCACCAGGCCCTCGTCAGTGTGAATGCGTACCCAGATGATGTTGGGGAACTCGCCCAGGCGGATGGTTTCTACATTGGTGATCTTCACGGCTCAGCCTCATCAAGGGTTGGGAGTTGAATGCAGGGATGAAAAAAAAGCCGCCGGGGTTGCCCCTGGCGGCTGTCACTGCGGGGCTATCAGCCGCCGCGTGATTTCTTCAGTGCGTCCAGCACCACGTTGACGGCTTCAGCGCCGATGCTGGGCACATTCTTTTCATAGACCGGACGGATCTTGGCAGAAATACGCATCAACTCGGGACCCGAAATCTCGTTGACCTGCATGCCTTTGGCTTTCAGGCTGGCGAGGGATTTCTCGTTCAGCGTGCGGTTGGCTGCGCGCTGGACTTTCTGGCCTTCGCGGGCTGCTTCACGCAGCACGGCTTGCTCTTGCGCGCTCAACTGGTCCCACAGCTTCTTGCTGTAGAGCACCAGGAAAGGCGTGTAAGCATGGCGCGTGACCGACAGGTACTTCTGAACTTCATTGAACTTGGAAGTTTCAATCGTGACGAAGGGGTTTTCCTGACCGTCGATGGTTTTGGTTTCCAGCGCGGTGAACACTTCGCCAAAAGCCATCGGCACGGCATTGGTACCGAGGGTCTTGAAGGTGTCAATGAAGATGTTGTTTTGCATGACGCGCACCTTGACGCCGTCAAAGTCTTCCACCTTGGTAACCGGGCGCTTGCTGTTGGTCAGGTTGCGAAAACCGTTTTCCCAATAGGCCAGATTGACCAGACCAGCTTCTTCCAGCTTTTTGTTGAAGTACACGCCAGCCGGGCCGTCGAGCACGGCATCGGCTTCTTTTTCATTGGCAAACAGGAAAGGCAGGTCAAACGCGCCCAGTTCCTTGACGATGCCCACCAGCGGCGAGCTGGAGGTGCAAACCATCTCTTGCGTGCCGGCACGCAGGGCCTGCGTGGCAGGCAAGTCACCGCCGGCAGAGCCGCCCCAGAAGGCATTGATTTTGAGCTTGCCGCCGGTCTTGGCAGCCAGCACTTCCTGCATTTTCTTCACGCCCACGCCGACCGGGTGGTCTTCGTTCACACCGTTGGTGAACTTGATGGTGCGGTCAGCAAATTGCGCAAAGCTGGACGTGGCTACCAGCAAGGTGGCTGCGGCCAGGGCCGAAGCGAGGGTTCTACGTTTGAACATACAAGTCTCCTTTTATAAAAACACTAGGGGGGGAACATTAACAAAAAATCAGCGCATCCACCACTGCAGAGGCACCAGCACGATGGATGGGAACAATACCAGCAAAAACAGCACGCCCAGTTGCGCCATGAGGAAAGGCAAGACACCCTTGAAGGCGTCGTTCATTCCGATTTTGGCCACACCGCAAACCACGTTGAGCACCGTGCCCACGGGCGGCGTGATCAGGCCGATGGCATTGTTCATGATAAACATCACACCAAAATAAACCGGGTCAATGCCCGCTTTCAGCACCACCGGCATGAGCACTGGCGTGAGGATAAGCACCGTGGGCGTGAAGTCAAGGGCGGTGCCCACCACCACGATCAGCACCATCATGACGAACATCAGCAGCAGCTTGTTGTCCATGAAAGGTGAGAGCATGTTGGCCACTTCGGTCGGGATGTTGGCCACCGTGATGAGCCAGGCGCTGACCATGGCGGCGGCCACCAGAAACATGACCACCGCAGTGGTTTTACCGGCAGCCAATATCAAGTTGTACAGGGCTTTGAACTTAAGTTCGCGGTAAACAAAAGCACCTACCAGAAAGCTGTAGACCGCTGCCACCACGGCAGCTTCAGTGGGTGTGAAAACACCAAACTTCATTCCGCCGATGATGACCACCGGCAAGGCCAGGGCAAAGCCGCCTTCAGCGGTGATTTTCAGGCGCTCCGGCATGCTGACGCGCGGGCCCGATGGAACGTTTTCCTTCTTGGCCACCCACCACCAGGTCAGGCCGATGGCCAAACCCATGAGGATGCCGGGCACGATACCGGCCAGAAACAGTTTGGTGATGGACACATTGCCGGCAACGCCGAAGATGATCATGCCGATAGACGGCGGAATCACCGGCGCAATGATGCCGCCCGAGGCGATCAGGCCGGAAGCCCGGCCGATGTTGTAACCCGCTGCCCGCATCATCGGGATCAGCAAGGCCGCCAGCGCCGCCGTGTCAGCCACCGCAGAGCCAGACAGCGACGCCATGATGACGGCCGCGATCACCGTGACATAACCCAGGCCGCCGCGAAAGTGCCCGACCCAGGCCATGGCCAGGTTGACAATGCGCCGGCTCAGTCCGCCGGCGTTCATGAACTCGCCGGCCAGCAGGAAAAAAGGTACCGCCAGCAACGGAAAGTTATCGGCGCCGTCGACAAAACGCTGGGCCAGAATCTGGCTGTCAAAAGTCACCAGCCCGCTGGTGAGAGACAGAAAACCCATGAGCGTCAGGCCGCAGACCAACAAGGCATAAGCGATCGGCATGCCGATGGCCATGGCCGCCAGCAAACTGACGATGAAGACGGTGACGGTCATGCCTTGACCTCCTGGAGCTGCTTTTCGGCGTCCGCCAAACCTTCTGTCTCGACCACCTGCAGCAATTCGCGTTCAGTGATCGTGCCGCTGAGCAAACGGTACAGCACGCGCACATTGATGATGCCCATGACGATGCCGACCACATAGCCGATGCCGTAAACCCAGATCATCGAGATGCCGACCACCGGCGAGATATTGGTCACCTGCAGCTCGTGCATCTTGTAGGTTCCCAAAAAAAACAGGCCATTGCACAGCAGCATCAGACTTTCGCTGAGAAAAAGGCAGACTTTCTTGCCATGGATCGGCAGGTGCTTGACCAGTGAATCCACGCCCAGGTGACCCCCCTCGCGCATGGCGACCATGGCGCCTACATAGGTCAGCCAGATGAAGCAGTAACGCGACATCTCGTCAGAGACGCTGATGCCGGAGTTAAAGCCGTAACGCAGCACCACGTTGCCAAACACCATCACCACCATGGCGACCATGAAGACCACGATAAGCACCTCCAGCAGCTTGAAGAAATAACGGACGATGGCTTGCAAAAGTAGCTCCTGGAAATGGCGTGAACAGTGTCTGCAGGCGGGCTCAGGCCGCCTTGAGCTGCGAGGCCGGCTTGCCCAGCTTGGGCAGATGCCGGCGCGAAGCCAGCACTTCCTCTATGTCGTCGTGCGCGCCGTCAATCAGCACCCGGATGGCTGTTTCGGCGGCATCGGGCTGGTGGGCAATCACGGCGTCGAGCACCGCACGGTGCAGGTGCAGCGAAGAGCGCGGGCCGTCAGGGCGGCTGGTGGATATTTCAAAACTGGTGCGCAACAAGGCGCCCAGCACCTTGCTCATTTGCTGCAGCATGCGGTTGCCGCTGGCGCGCAACAGGCCCTGGTGAAAGCGCAAATCATGTGTGATGTAGTCGCCGCCGCTGTGCACCGCCTGCGTCATGCCGGCAAAGGCCGCCTCGATGTCGGCGATGTCGGCGGCGCTGGCACGCTCGGCGGCCAGCCGAATGGCAGCCGGCTCCACCACGCGCCGCAAGTCCTGCAGATCACGCAAAAAGCCAGGCGTCAGGCCGGTCTTGGACTGCCAGGCCACCACATCGGAGTCAAACCAATTCCAGTGCTCTGCGGGCAGCACGCGGGTGCCCACCTTGGGGCCGGTGCTGATGAGGCCTTTGGCCACCAGCGACTTGACGGCCTCGCGCACCACGGTCCGGCTCACACCGAGCTCTGCGCACAGCAGCGGCTCGGGCGGCAGACTGGTGCCCACGGCATAACGCCCGGCCACGACGGCTTCGCCGAGGTGGTCGACGGTGTTGCCGTGGACATTTTTAATCATGGTTATTACCAGTTCTCACAAGTCCAATCGTATGACGATAATACGTTGACCCCTTAAGGACTTACCCCAATGACCGACCCCAAAGCACCCCCACCCGCCAAAAAACGCCCTGAAGAACTGCGCAGCCAGCAATGGTTTGGCCGGCAAGACCGTGACGGCTTTGCTTACCGCAGCTGGGTCAAGGGCAAGGGCGTGCCGCATGACCAGTTCGACGGCCGGCCGGTCATCGGCATCTGCAACACCTTCAGCGAACTGACGCCCTGCAACTCGCACTTTCGCACCCTCGCCGAGCAAGTGAAGATCGGCGTTTATGAAGCCGGCGGCTTTCCGCTGGAGTTTCCGGTGATGTCACTGGGCGAAACCCTGCTGCGCCCCACCGCCATGCTGTACCGCAATCTGGCCAGCATGGATGTTGAAGAAAGCATTCGCGGCAACCCGATCGACGGCGTGGTGCTGTTGATGGGCTGCGACAAGACCACACCCTCGCTGCTGATGGGCGCGGCCAGCGTGGACCTGCCGACCATCGGCGTGAGCGGCGGCCCGATGCTCAGCGGCAAATGGCGCGGCCAGGAGCTGGGCTCGGGTACCGGCGTCTGGAGCATGAGCGAGCAAGTGCGCGCCGGCACACTCAAACTGCAAGAATTTTTTGAAGCTGAAAGCTGCATGCACCGCAGCCACGGCCACTGCATGACCATGGGCACGGCCAGCACCATGGCCAGCATGGTCGAAGCGCTTGGCGTGGGCTTGCCGGGCAACGCGGCTTATCCAGCCGTTGACGGCAGGCGCAATGTGCTGGCCCGCATGGCCGGGCGCCGCGCGGTGGCCATGGTGCATGAAGACCAACTGCTGTCCAAAATCCTCACCCGTGAAGCTTTTGAAAACGCCATCAAGACGCTGGCGGCCATTGGCGGCTCGACCAATGCGGTGATTCACCTGATCGCGATTGCCGGCCGTCTGGGCGTGAAACTGACCATCGACGACTTCGACCGCCTGGGCAGCGACCTGTCGTGCCTGGTCAATTTGCAGCCTTCGGGCAAGTACCTGATGGAAGATTTTTGCTACGCCGGCGGCCTGCCAGTGGTCATGAAAGAAATCTCGCAGCACCTGCATTTGGACCTTGTTACCGCCAATGGCCAGACCGTGGGCGCCAACATCGCTGACGCAGAGAACTTCAACACCGACGTCATCATGCCGCTGGCTGCGCCCTTCAAGGAAAAAGCCGGCATTGCCGTGTTGCGCGGCAATTTGTCGCCGCGCGGCGCGGTGATCAAACCCAGCGCCGCCACGCCCGCATTGATGGTGCACACCGGCCGAGCCGTGGTGTTTGAAACCATTGAAGACTTCCACGCGCGCATCGACGACGAGTCGCTGGACATCGACGAGAACTGCGTGATGGTGCTGAAAAACTGCGGCCCCAAGGGCTACCCCGGCATGGCCGAAGTCGGCAACATGCCGCTGCCGCCCAAGGTGCTGCGCAAAGGCATCACCGACATGGTGCGCATCAGCGACGCCCGCATGAGCGGCACGGCCTATGGAACGGTGGTCTTGCACACTGCCCCCGAAGCGGCCGCCGGCGGTCCGCTGGCGCTCGTGCAAAACGGCGACATGATTGAGCTCGATGTACCCAACCGCCGCCTGCACCTGCATGTGAGCGACGAAGAACTGGCGCGCCGCCGCGAAAGCTGGAAGGCGCCCGAGCCACCACTGAGCTCGGGCTACTGGAAGCTGTACATCGACCGCGTGTTGCAGGCCGACGAAGGCGCCGACCTGGACTTTCTGGTCGGCAAGCGCGGCTCCTTTGTGCCGCGTGACAACCACTGAGCGCCATGTCGCCACACGCTAAATTCAGCGTGGCCATGGCTCGCTTGCCGCTGGTCGCCATCTTGCGTGGCCTGCAAGCTGCTGAGGCACTGGCGGTCGGTCAGGCTCTGGTGAACGCCAACTGGCACCTGATAGAAGTGCCACTCAATTCACCGCAGCCGCTGCAAAGCATTGCCACCTTGCGCCAGGCTTTTCCGCAGGCTTTGGTGGGTGCCGGCACGGTGCTCACGCCCGAGGATGTGCGCCAGGTTCAGGCCGCCGGCGGCGAGCTGATCGTCTCGCCCAACTTCAACCCAGCCGTGGTCTCGGAGGCCGTGCGCCTGGGCATGGTCTGCCTGCCTGGCGTCATGACGGCGAGTGAAGCCTTTGCCTCGCTGGCCGCCGGTGCCAGCGGGCTGAAAATATTCCCCGCCGAAATGATCACACCCGCAGTGCTCAAAGCCCTGCGCGCCGTGCTGCCGGCCGATGCGCTGGTATTGCCCGTGGGCGGTATTTCGCCGCTCAACATGCAAGCCTTTCGCGCTGCGGGTGCCAACGGCTTTGGCATTGGCTCGGCGCTGTTCAAGCCGGGCATGACGGCCGCCCAAGTCGCCGAAAGTGCTGGAGGCTTTGAAGCTGCCTGGGCAGGTACCATGCGGGCATGAACGCCAGCACTGCCAACCCCAACCTGATTTCCTTTGGCTTGGCCGGCCGCGTCTGCCTGGTCACAGGCGGTGCCCAAGGCATCGGCGAAGCCTGCTGCAGGCGCTTTGCACGCGAGGGCGCCAAGGTGGTGATCGCCGACATTGACGACACGCGTGGGACCGCGCTGGCCGGAGAACTGGGCGGCTTGTATGTACATTGCGATGTGGGCGATAAGGCCCAGGTCGATGCGCTGGTGGCTGCGGCCATCACCGCGCACGCCCGCATCGACGTGCTGGTCAACAACGCCGGTATTTTCAAGGCCTGTGATTTTTTAGACATCACCGAAGCCGACTTTGACGCCGTGCTGCGCGTCAACCTCAAGGGCGCTTTTCTGGTGGCGCAAGCGGTGGCGCGTGAAATGGCCCGGGCCGGCCGCGGCAGCATCGTCAATATGAGTTCGGTCAACGGCACGCTGGCCATTCCCAGCATCGCCAGCTACAACGTCAGCAAGGGCGGCATCAACCAGCTCACCCGCGTGATGGCGTTGTCACTGGCCGACAAGGGGATTCGCGTCAACGCCGTGGCGCCCGGCACCATTGCCACCGAACTGGCTGCCAAGGCCGTGCTGACGAGCGAGGAAGCCAAGGCCCGCATCATGAGCCGCACACCGCTGCGGCGCCTGGGCGAGCCGGCCGAGATTGCCGACACCGTGGCCTTTCTGGCCAGCGATGCGGCCAGCTACATCACCGGCGAGATCGTGGTGGTGGACGGCGGGCGCATGGCGCTGAACTACACGGTCTGAAAGACAGCGCTCAAGCCTCGGCGGGCGCAGCCAGCCACTGCATGGCCAATTCAACCCAGTAGGTGCCGCCCAGCGGAATCAGATCGTCGTTGAAGTCGTAGCTCGGGTTGTGCAACATGCAGGGCCCGCCGCCATGACCCATCTCGCGGTGTGCGCCGTCACCGTTGGAAATAAAACAGTAAGCGCCCGGTTTGGCCTGCAGCATGTAGGCAAAATCTTCGGCGCCCATAGTGGGTTCCTGCAACAACACTTTGTCGGCGCCCACGATGTTGGACATCACCTTGCGGGCGAACTCGGCCTCAGGGGCGCTGTTGATGGTGGGCGGGTAGTTGCGTACAAACTCGAACTCAGCGCTGGCACCAAAGCCGGCGCACAGCTGCACGGTCAGCGCCTGCATGCGCGACTCGATCATGTCGAGCACTTCAACGCTGAAGGTGCGCACGGTCCCCTGCAATTCGCAGGTGTCAGGAATCACGTTGGTGGCCTCGCCGGCATGAATCATGGTGACCGAAATGACGCCGGCATCCACCGGTTTCTTGTTGCGCGTGATGATGGTCTGAAAAGCCTGCACCAGCTGGCAGGCCACCAGCACCGGGTCAATGCCGTTGTGCGGCAATGCCGCGTGGCCACCCTTGCCGCGCACCGTGATCTTGAACTCGTTGCTCGACGCCATCACTGGGCCGGGGCTGACCGCAAAAGTGCCTACCGGTGCGCCCGGCCAGTTGTGCATGCCAAAGACCGCTTGCATGGGGAACTTGTCAAACAGGCCGTCCTTGATCATTTCGCGCGCGCCGCCACCGCCCTCTTCGGCCGGTTGAAAGATCAGGTAAACCGTGCCGTCGAAATCACGATGGCGGGCCAGGTGCTGCGCGGCGGCCAGCAGCATGGCGGTGTGGCCGTCATGGCCGCAAGCGTGCATCTTGCCTGGCGCGGTGCTGGCGTGCGCGAACTGGTTGAACTCCTGCATGGGCAGCGCGTCCATGTCGGCGCGCAAACCGATGCCACGCCCGCAAGCGCCACCGTCGCGCCCGTGGATGATGCCGACCACCCCGGTGGTGCCCATGCCGCGGTGCAAGTCGATGCCCCAGCTGCTGAGTTGTTGCGCCACCACGTCGGCTGTTCGCACTTCTTCAAAGCACAGCTCGGGGTGCGCATGAATATCGCGTCGCACGCTGGCGATGGAAGCGGCCTGAGTGAGGATGGAGTCAATGAGTTTCATGCGTTAGCCCGGTAAGCAAAAAACAATGCTAGCAGAGGTCGCGGCCCGCAAGGTCTGCATGGCGCGGGGGTTGGTTTGAAGCACAATGGCTTTTCGCCCCCCCCATCCGTTGGGGCCCACCTTTTTCACCTGCGGAATCTTCCATGCGACTTCTTCACACCATGCTGCGCGTCGGTAACCTTGAACGTTCGATTGATTTTTACACCCAGGTACTGGGCATGACGCTGATACGGCGCTCGGAAAACCCCGAGTACAAATACAGCCTGGCCTTTGTGGGCTATGGCAGCAATCCCGAGCATGCAGAGCTGGAACTGACCTACAACCACGGGGTGGACAAGTACGAGATGGGTACGGCCTATGGCCACATCGCGCTGGGCGTGCCCAACGCCTATGCCGCCTGCGACAAGATCAAGGCCGCCGGCGGCCAGGTGACTCGCGAGGCCGGCCCGGTCAAGGGCGGCAGCACGGTCATTGCCTTTGTGACGGACCCGGACGGCTACAAGATCGAGCTGATCGAGCGCAAGGAATACGCCGCAGGCGCGGGCCTGCGCTAAAGCCCCCTCAGGCGGCGCGCCGCTGCAAAGTGCTGGCGTCACGGGCCAGTGCGGTGATGCGGGCCCAGTCGCCTGCGGCCAGCGCATCGGTCGGGGTCAGCCAAGAGCCGCCCACGCAAGCCACGTTTGGCAAAGCCAAAAACTCGGCCGCGTTGGTCTGAGTCACGCCGCCGGTTGGGCAAAAACGCACGTCAATGAAAGGGCCGCCCCAAGCCTTGAGCATGGCCGGGCCACCCGCCTGCATGGCCGGGAAAAACTTCAGCTCGTTGTAACCGTCATCCTGGGCGGCCATGATCTCGCTGCCGGTGGCCACGCCGGGCAAAAGCGGCAAGCCGGCGTCGCGGCACGCCTGACCCACTGTGTGCGTGTAGCCCGGGCTGACAGCAAAGCGCGCACCGGCGTTCAGGCTGGCCTGCACGTCGGCAGCGCTTCGCACCGTGCCGGCACCGGCCACGGCTTCGGGCACCTCGCGGGCAATCGCCTCCAGGCACGCCAGCGCCTGCGGTGTGCGCAAGGTCACTTCAAGCATGCGAATGCCGCCGGCCACCAGCGCCCGCGCCAGCGCGACCGCATGCTTGACGTCATGCAAAACAATCACCGGAATCACCGGCGCGTCTTGCATCACCTGCAAGGCGGTGAGCTTGTCGCCCTGTTGAATCAAACCCATGCTGCTGCTCCTTCTTCGGCTGTGAGGGCATGCCGGCGCATGCCTGTGAATAGTTCGCGCCCCGAGCCCAGCGCGTTGCTGTGGCGCAAGGCTTCGGGCATGACTGCCACGGGGCGTGCGGCCCATTCGGCGTCTGCCACCAACACGCGCAATTCCCCCGTCTGGCCGTCCAGCCGGATCACGTCGCCGTCGCGCACCTTGGCCAGCGGCCCGCCGGCGGCCGCTTCAGGCGACACATGGATGGCGGCCGGCACCTTGCCCGAGGCGCCGCTCATGCGGCCGTCGGTGACCAGCGCCACTTTGAAACCTTGGCCCTGCAAGACCGACAGCGGCGGCGTGAGTTTGTGCAGCTCAGGCATGCCGTTGGCTTGCGGGCCCTGCCAGCGCACCACGCAAATCACGTCGCACGCCAACTCGCCCGCATTGAAGGCCTGGTGCAATGCTTCCTGAGAATCAAACACGCGGGCCGGCGCTTCGATCACATGACGGTCCTCCGGAATGGCCGACACCTTGATCACGCTGCGCCCCAGGTTGCCCTGCAGCAGCTTGAGCCCGCCGGTGGGACTGAAGGGTGCAGCCACCGGCCGTAGCACGCTCAGGTCTTTGGACGCCGCGCTGTCGCGCCAGACAATTGCGCCCGCCTGCATGGACGGCTCACGGGTGTATTCACGCAGGCCCTGGCTGCGCACGGTCAACACGTCTGCGTGCATGAGGCCGGCGTCGAGCAACTCGCGGATCACAAAGCCGGTGCCGCCAACGCGCTGGAACTCATTGACGTCGGCGCTGCCGTTGGGATAGACATGGCAGAGCAGCGGCACCACGTCGGACAAGGCCGAAAAGTCATTCCAGTCGATGGTGATACCCGCCGAACGGGCCACGGCAACCCAGTGAATCAGGTGGTTGGTCGAGCCGCCGGTGGCCAGCAGCGCGACCATGGCGTTGACGATGGCGCGCTCGTCCACGATGCGGCCGATAGGCGCGTAGCGCCTGGCTTGGGTGATGCCCAGCACGGTGCGGGTGGCTTCACGCGTCAGCTCGTCGCGCAGATCGTTGCCAGGGTTCACAAAGGCGGTGCCGGGCACGTGAAGGCCCATGGCTTCAAGCAGCATCTGGTTGCTGTTGGCCGTGCCATAAAAAGTGCAGGTGCCGGGGCTGTGGTAAGACTTGAACTCGGCTTCGAGCAACTCGTCGCGCCCCACCAGACCTTGCGCAGCTTTTTCACGAACAGCGGCTTTTTCCTTGTTCGACAGGCCCGAGGGCATGGGGCCGGCCGGTACAAACACCATGGGCAAATGACCGAAGTGCAGCGCACCAATCAAGAGGCCGGGGACGATCTTGTCGCACACACCCA
>JBIKHR010000023.1:0-15351 GCA_044362035.1 Polaromonas sp.
TGACCCGTTGGGCTTTGACACCCCCGGCGAGCGCAGTCAGAGCACCACCGACGTGTTCACTTTTTCGGGCGGCACCGACAAAGCCCGCGCTGAAGCCGCTGCCTGGCAGGCCAAGGCCGACAGAGTCGCGGCGCGCGCCGCACGCGGTCGCGGCGGTTTTATGCGCTGGTTCCTGGCTGTCAGTGCGCTGGCCGTGCTGTCGGTCGGCATCACTGCCTGGTTGCACCCGGATGTGTTCAGCCTGGACCGCTTGCAAATGGCCCAGCGCTGGGCCAGCAGCACCCTGAAACGTGCCGCACCGGCGGTGACCGTGGTGGCCACGCCGCCGCAAGCGGCAGCCTCTGCCCCGGCTGCTGCCGCCTCCGAAACCACGCCGGCCGCTGTAGCCGCAGAGCCACCCGCACCACCAGTTCCGCCACTTGTACCCACGCCCACAGAGGCAAGCACCGCCGCAGCACCAGCGGCTGTCACCGCGCCAGTCACGCCGCCTGTGACTGCGGCTGCCAAAACCCCTGCGACTGCAGTCGCAGGCGCAGAGGCGATTGAACTCCCCGCAGAAACACTGGCCGCCCAAGCCTGGATCAAGCCCATGCCTTTTGGCACTTACATGGTTCAGCACGCGGCCATGCCCACTTACCAGGCAGCGCTGCAATGGCAAAACGCTCAGCCGGCCTTGTCTGCCGCCCGCGTGGTCGCGCTTTACCGTCCCAAGCAGAAAATAGCTTATTTTGCTGTTGTGTCCGGCCCCTTTGCCTCGCGCGAGTTGGCCACCGAATTCACCAAAACCCGGGGCCTTCCGGCCGGACCATGGGTCCGATCAGCCAGGTCCTTGAAAGATCAATTCACCCCCGAGCTGGCCAACAACGCCGGCAAGCGCCAGGAGACCCGACCATGAGCGATTCAGAGATCATCCGCCATGAAACCCCCCACCAGGTGACGATGAAAGAGGGCAGCACCATGGCTGTCGGGAAAAAAGCCGAAGCCATCGAGCCCTCAGTGCGCAAAGTGCTGGCAGTCGAAGAGGGCCTGATGCTCGAGCACAAACTGCAAGACCACCGTCTGGCGGTGCCTGAAGGGCAGGACGCTGCCCAGGCCATGGAACAGCCCATCTTTGAGCGCGACATTCACCATGACCGCGCTCTGGCCCCGGCGGCTGACGCTGCCAGCGCACCGCTGGGCGGCCTGCTGGTCAAGCGCGCCCTGGAAGATCACAACATTGCCCTGCCAACCGAGGCGGCCCCAACTGCGGCTGAACACGAAGTGTCGGCCGCCCGTGCGCGTCCGGCGGCCGAGGCGGGCCCGCTGATTCCGCAGTTTCAGAATGACCACTTTGTGGTTGTTCCGCCTCCGTTGACTGAAAAAGCCCCGCAAGCACTCGACCGCAGTCACTCGCGTGAGCCTTTGGAAGCCCCGCCGGCTCAAGATTCCCCGGCTCAAGCCGATTCCGAAGAGTTGCCGGATCTTTCTGAAGCCATGGCTGAAATGCTGCAAATGAATTTTCCGGCGCGCGTGGTCAAGCTGAAAATTGAAAACGACAAGGTCCGTACCAAGCTTGATTCCCTGCAAGGCATCAAGCCGAAGTGATGCCCGCCAGCCGATATTGAATGGCGCAAGCCCTGGAGACTGACATGACCTCAACCCCACCTGTAACCCCGCAAGGGCCTGCAGGATCACCAATGACAGGCGATGCCCCGGACATTGATCCGGCGCTCAAATCTGCGGACCAGGCGCTTGACGATCACGAGATGATCGACATGAAGCTGGTGCTGATGGATTCGGCCGAGCTGGCCACCCGTGTGGCCAATGTGGCTGCCGATGCCGGGGTTGACCTGCGCGTAGCTTCGAACAAACTCACCATGTCTTATGAGCAGCAGCGCAAGTTGTTGATACTCTTGATTGCAGTTTTTGGCGGCCTGATGATCGTGGCCTGCGGCGTCTTTGCCGCCATGGCCTGGCGTCTGCAAAGCCGAGTGTCGCAACTGGACACTATGGTGCTGGCCGTGGGCAAGCGCGTGGTTGGCATGGACGCCTCCATGGAGTCGGTCGGCGCGGTGCAGCAAGCCCTGCAAGAGCTGATGGTCAAGCAAGAAGCCATGACCAGTTTGCAGTCCAAGATCGACGCCCGCATGGAAGAGGCCATCAAAAGCACTCAGGGCGTGCCTGAACTCACCGCCAAGCAAATTGATGGCAAGACCCAGGAAATGAGCAAGCAAGTGCAGTTGCTGGACAGCAAACTGCAGGCGCAAGCCAATGTGCTCAAGACCTTGTCCGGTCAGATGAAGGGGCTGCAAGGCTCAGTGACCGATGCCAGCGGTTTACGCCGTGAACTCGAAGCGCAGCAGCGCCAGCAGCGCGAACGTCAGGCGGCCGAGGCAGCGGCAGCGGCTAACAACACCAATGTGGTCCGCAACCGAGAACGCATGCTTCAGTACCCGCGCGCGCAGCCTGCAGAAAAGCCCTGAGGGCCGGTAAATTCAGGGGAGGGCGGCCGCGGTCAGGCCGACAAGGTGGCTTCGTTGGCCGCGTTCGCAGGGCGCAAGGAATACTTGTGAATTTTCTCGATCAACGTGGTGCGCTGCAGGCTGAGCAAACGCGCAGTCTGCGACACATTGCCGTCTGTGCGCGTGAGTGCCTGCGAGATCAGGTCACGCTCAATATCGGCCAGACGGTCTTTGAGCGACACACCACCGACGGGCAGCGTGGGCATGCTGCCTTGCGCCAGCATGATGATGTCTTCCACTTCGTTGCTGCTCTCGGGCACGCTGCGTTTGAGCTCTTCGGGCGACAGCAACTCATGGCGCTCAGGGGCGGGCGGCAACACCACGGCCGGGGCAATTTCACAGCGATGGGCCTGCAGCGCAGCCAAGCCACGCGGTAACAAATTGGCCGGCACCGAGCCCAGCGCAATGTGCTGGCTGGCAAACAAAGTGCTGAAACGGTCGACCAGGTTGGACAGCTCGCGTACATTGCCCGGCCAACGGTAGGCTTGCAAAGCCTGCATGAAATCATCGGTGAAGCTCACCGGCAACTTGCCTGGCCCGGCAAAGCGGCCGGCAAAAAACGCAAGCAACTGCGGAATGTCTTCGGCCCGGTCGCGCAGTGGTGCGGTGTTCAGAGGCAGCACATTCAGGCGGTAATACAAATCTTCGCGAAAGCGTCCGGCCTCGATCTCGGCTTCCAGGTCGCGGTGGGTTGCCGCCACCACGCGCACGTGCACATGCACGGGGCGCAGGCCGCCCACCGGGTCAATGGTGCGTTCCTGCAGCACGCGCAGCAGCTTGACTTGCATGTCCAGCGACAAGTCGCCGATCTCGTCGAGAAAAATCGTGCCGCCGTGGGCCAACTCAAACCGGCCGACACGGTCGGCCACAGCGCCTGTGAAGGCACCTTTGCGGTGGCCAAACAGCTCGCTTTCGAGCAAATCCTTGGGAATTGCCGCGCAATTGATCGGCACAAAGTTGCCGTCCTTGCGCAGGGACTCGTCGTGCAGGGCGCGCGCCACCAGTTCCTTGCCGGTGCCGCTTTCCCCGGTGATCAGCACCGTGGCGGTCGAATCGGCCACAAGCGACACCAGGTTGCGAACAGCCTTGGCAGCTTCGCTGGAACCGATATAGGTAAGTGTTTTGGGGCTGGCCACTGGAATAATGGTAAATGTGAGGAGGGCGTCAGTTGTACCGGACAGACGGGTCGACTTGGCTATTCAGACGATTCACTTCCCTATTACTATGACACAAAGTTGTAAATCGTTACCGAATTTAACGTTTGTTGTGACTTCAAAACATCACCCTGTCACCGCCCGGCAGCCCCCTATAAATGGCCCAGCCCTCAAGCTTGCCGTTTTGCTGCCGATAAAGTGGGGGACGCCTTCCGCCACCGCTATTTTGAGAAAGACCTCACCATGACCCGACTGAAACCACTCACAGCCCGTTCCCTGGCCATGTTCGTGATCGTTGTCCTGGGGGGCGTCAGCCTGTCCGGCTGCCAGACGCTGCAGGAAAAGCCACCCCCCAGAGCCGTTGCTGAGTCGCAAATCCCGGCCGAGCCGAGCAGCATGATCACGCCGCTGGTCGAAAAGCGTGAAACCCTGACCGCCACCGGTTACGCCGTCATCAGCGTGCAAAACCACCGCAACCCGGCCCAGCAGCGTTTGCTGGCCATCCGGGCTTCGAAGCTGGACGCCTACCGCTCCCTGACAGAGCAGGTCTACGGTCAGCAACTGGACGCCAGCACCACTGTGGCTGACATGGTGGTTCAGAACGACACCTTTCGCACCCGCGTCGAGGGCGTGATTTACGGCGCCGTGCTGGTCAGCATCACGCCGGCCGGCGACGACACCTACGAAACCACCATGTCGCTTGACAAAGCCGTGGTGCGTGACCTGCGTATGTTGTACCTGGGCCAGATCGTCGCCAAAAACCGCTGAGTCCCGGTCTTCGATTTACCCCCTTTTGCCATGAAAACCACACTTGCCCTTTCGACCCTGACGGCCCTGGCCTTGTCAGCTTCGGCGGCCCTGGCCCAGCCGGCGGCCGGCTTCAGCCCTGAAGAACGGCTTGAAGGCATTCGCGCGGGCCTGGTGCAGGCCGCCTTGCAAGGCACGACCCGCGTGGACAGCGTGGCCTGGATTGACGGGCAGGGCGTGCTGCGCGAAGGCAGCAGCTTTCGCTCGGGCATGCAGGTGCGAGGCGTGCAGGTCCTGGGCTATGTGCGCGACAGCAGCGGCCGCCCGCAGGCGAAAATGAAGCTGCCCGGTGCAGCTGCCGCGCTTTTGGACAGTTCCTCTGAACAGCCGGTTTGCGCCAACCCCTCATCGCTGCGCCACGTGATTGGCCTGCAATTGGCGGTGGACGGCCAGTGGAGCAGCCTGCAAGCGCCCATGGCGCATGCGCTGGGCAAGTTTGGCCGCAGCTTGTGGCTGCAAGCCGGTAGCAGCGCCACCGGCTGGCGCATGCTCACGCAATACAGTGACAAGACTTCGCAGTACGAGCAGCTACTGACCGGTGCCGGCGATCAGCCCATGCCCTGGCGCGCCGTCTTGAGCGTGACGCCACCCGGGGCAGTGCCTGCCACCGACGCCAAGACCCCGGCCCCCCGCATGGACTTGCCGACTTGGTGGCGCGAGAACAGCTTGTGGGGTGATGTTCCGACGATTGCGCGCCTGCATTTTTCGCTGCTGCCGCATGGCCAGGGCCGCCCGGTTTTTGAAGCCAGCACAGACATTTCCATTCCCGCGCAGGCGTCTAACGGCGGGCCGGTTCAGCTGCCGGCTGCTACCCGCGAGCAGTTGGCCCGTCAGGTGCGGCTGTGGACCCAGGAACTGGGTGCGCAGTTGGCTTGCGAGAGCATCAAGCCCGAGGTGGTGCATGCACGCGGTGCCGACTTGCGCATCAACGTGGGCGAGCTGGCCGGTGTGCGCGCGGGCGACGAATGGCTGCTGGCAGACAAGCAGCGCTTTCCGCAACAAATTCTCGAGCCCGGCGTGGCCGCCCAGACGGTGCTGGCCCGGGTGCAGCGCGTCGATGCGCACCACGCCCAGTTGCAGGTGCTGGCCGGTCCGGCCGACCAGGTACGCACCCACTGGCGGGCCTGGCAACCCGACGCACTGAGCCTGGCCGAAGCTCGGCGTTAAGCCCCCCAGTTGACAAGGATGTAACCATGTACAAGTCCAATTTGAACCGCGCTGTCAGCCCCCGACTTCGTCAGGTATTGCGTCATGCGCTGTTGCCGGCTCTGCTGCTGGGTGCAGGTGCGGCCGTCCATGCTGCGATGCCGTTGCCCATGCCGGCCCAAGCTGCGGCTGATCCCGCGCTGGCCGCTGCCCCCAAGGCCGCTGCCTGGTCTGCGCCCGCTGCCGAGCTGCCCGTGGCAGCTTCGGCCCAGACGTACACCGTGAAGCGCGGCGAGACGCTGGACAAGATCATTCAGAAAACCATGGCTGACAGCCCGCTGCGTGTCGAGTTGCTGCGCAAGGCCTTCATTCAGCTCAACCCGCAGGCTTTCCCTGGCGGTCAGGCTTCGCGCCTGCGCGCAGACCAGCTCTTGCAGGTGCCTGACGCCCAGCAACTGCTGCGCGCCGTAGCCATGCCCATTCTGGAAGTCACTGAGGCGTCACGCCTTGCCACCCCGGTTTCGGCCCAAGAGCAGCGGCGCTGGGTTCGCTTCCCTTGATTGAAGGGTCGCAAGCCAGCCAATCTGCTGGCCGCGCCAACCCGATTTTTCTGGAGGGAAAGTTGCTGCCGATGGCCGCGCCTGTGGCCCGCGAACTCGGCTTAAAAGACGGCGAAGTGGTGGAGGCCATGGTGCAGGCCCGCCCGGGTGGCGACATGGCCTTGTTGCTGCGCGGCCGCCTGCTTGAGCTGCCGCGACCTTCGCCGTGGCCGGCCGGTCAGAGCCTGTCCTTGCGTGTGCAAGCCTCGCCCGTCGGCACATGGAACCTGCAACTGCTGCCCGCAGTGACCACGCTGCCGGCCCTGGCAGTCCCGCTGGACAGCAGCGTTTTCTTCTCCAAAGTGGCCAACCTGCTGTTTCGCCCGCCGGGCTCGCAGGACCTGTCGCAACTGTTTCGCCCCGGCACGCTGGACGCCATTTTGCAAAGCCTGCCCCGGCCTGACTTGCAAACCCAGTGGCGCGCCATGCAGCTGTCTATGGCCCAGCTCACCCCCCAGGCGCTCAGCCAGGCGGTGGCCGCCGGCATGGGCGCCGAAGCCTGGTTGGCGCGCGGCCTCCCGCCGCCGGTTGATGACCCCAAACAATTTTTGCGTCGGCTGATCGCGGCGCTGACCCGCGGCGAGTCTGAGGACGGACCGGCCAAGGTGGGTGTGCTGCAGCGTGCGGTGGACAACATCGAGGCTTCGCAGGTGCAGGCGGTGCAGGCGCATGCCCAGCGCGAAATGCTCATGCGCATGATGCTGCCTTTTCACGATGCCGACCCGGTCGAGCTGGTCTTGCGCCGCGCACCGCGCGATGGCGCCAAGGCGCCGCCCTTGACGGTCAATGTTCATTCGCGCAGTCAGGTGCTGGGCGAAATCTGGCTGAAGACCGAACTGCACGGCACCGACCGCGTAGACCTGCTGATGTGGGCCCTGCAGGCCGACGTGGCGCGGCAGGCCAAAGCCCGCTCAGGCGAGTTGCGCCAGCAACTTGGCGATGCCGGCCTGGCCATGCAGAGCTTTCAGATCGTTCACGGTGCACGGCCTTCCGAGCCCGGCGAATGGCGGCCGTCCGGTCGCGGCATGGTGGTGGATGTGTCAGCATGAACCCGCGTCGTCAGGCCATTGCCATCGAGTACGGCGCCCATGCGGTGCCCATGGTCACCGCCAAGGGGGATGGCGCGGTGGCCGACATGATTTTGGAAGAAGCCCGCAAGCAGGGCGTTTATGTCTCTGAAGACCCGCAACTGCTGGCTTTGCTGAGCCGGCTCAATGTGGACGACGAGATCCCGACCGAGCTTTACACCACCGTGGCAGTGATTTTGAGTTGGGTCTACTGGCTCAAGGGCATGCGCCCGGGGGATGAAAAAATGGCCGGTGTTGACCGGCCTGTGTCTTCCGGCCAGGCTGAGCCGCCGGCTTGAAGCTAAAGGGTGTTCAGGCGTCGTTGTAGCCGCGGCTGCGCGTGAAGCGGGCCACCTGGCCCAGCCGGTCATACACCTCGACCGTGCTGGGGGCCACGGACGATTGCAGGCTTTGCAGGGTGCCGCGAATGGCATCGAGCTTGCGCTCAATCAGCATGGCATTGCGCCGGTGCAGGTCGCGGCACTCGACCATGGCGGCCAGCAGGCCTTGCCATTGCGGGTCTGTTTGCAGGATATCGGCAGGGGGGCAGAGGCCGGCGAGTTCGGCCAGCAAATCGGTTTTGCGGCCCTGCAGCTGCTCAAAGCGCTCCAGGTCCTGCTTTTGCAAGGCTTCAAACTCCATCGCCAGAATTTGCGCCAACTCCCCGGCCATGGGCAACGCGCGCGTGGCGCGTTCCATGGGATCGGGTGTGTGGGTGATCAGCACGAGGTCAGTCGCCGATCATTTTTTCGATGGCCACAAAGCTCTCGGCGATGCGTTTGGCGTCCAGCGGGTACTGACCGTCCTGGATGGCTTTTTTGATCGACTCCACCTTGACGCGGTCAAACTCGGGCTCGTTCATCGCTTTTTGGGCCACATTGCTCAGGCTCAGGGTGTCCGGGCCAGGGCGGGGGGCGACTCTGGGGGCCTGTGCATCAGCGGGCGGTGGCGCTTTGCCATCGGTCGTCGGGCCTTTTTTGTCCAGCTTGTCCAACGCGTTGCGCACAGTACTGTCTGTCTGGGCCAGACGTCCATATTGTGAAATTGCATCGGTCATAAAGCACTCTCTTTCTAATAATGACAGCCACTTTAAGGGCCTGTGCATCTGTAGTATCGGCCGCTCTTTCAGGAACTTGAGGGCCTTTTTTCAAAAAACCTCAAAAACCCTGGACTGCGTTCGGTCCGGTGACTGTACCCGTTAGTAATCGACCCGAGTCGGGATTTTTCAAGCGTATTTGTTCGCCCATCCGGCCGTCCTGCAGCGCTTCGACCCGTACGGTGATCTGAAAACCCTTGTCCTGACCGACCGACATCAGGGCCGATTGCCCCTGTTTGACCAGCACGGCACGCCGGAAATCAGAGCTGCGCAGCACTTGTCCGGCCGTCAAGTCCCGGGTGGCTTCGCTGTAAAGCAGGTCTTTGAGCGAACTCACCGCCTGCGGGTCCAGGCCCAGGGCAGGGCGTTTAACTTCTTCGAGCATGGCCGGCTGCAGCATGCTGCCGCGCTGAATCAGCTGGCGGGCCACCACGGTGGTTTTTTCGGCGGCCGGGGCTGAGGCGGCCTGTGAAGCGGCCGGGGCTACCGGCGGCGCGGTGGTCTGCACCCTCAAATAAAGCTGCCAGGCCGGCTGGGTGCAACGCACCCGCACAGACTCACGCGAGGCAAAGGGAAAGTCCAGCGTCAAGGGCTGCGGGCATTCCAACACCTTGATGCGGGCGTCAATCGGCAACACCTCCACTTGCGCAGGGGTGATGCTCTGGCCTTGGGCGACCCACTGGCGCACCTGGGTCAGCATTTTTTCCTGGGGGGTGGCGGCTGCCGCTGCCACTGAAGCTGCTGCTGCGCTGGGCGCTACCGGCGGCGGCTGCACGGCTTTGACGCCCTGGGCGGCGGCCGGGCCCGTCAATAGACAGGCGGCCAGCAGCCCGGGCAGAACCCTGCGGGGCTGCCATAAACGGGCGGTAAAAAGTCGGCACAGCATTTGCATTAATCCAGGTAATTCGATGTCAATTCCACTTTGGGTGTTGATTTTTTGACACTTTAAAAGCCAATAAAGACTTTCTTGCAAGAAAGAGACCAAGTGAAAAAGCTCACTTCCAGGCCGGCCCCGCCGCCGGCAGCGCCTTCAGATTTTGCCGCATGGGCCATTGCCCGCCAAGGAGATCCACATGGGACCCGATAACAAAGTTGGCGCGGGTGTCGGTCAACCGGCATCAACCGCGCCCCAGCAACGGCTTGGCGTCAGCCAGCCGCGTTCACAGTCCGCCGGCGTGGCAGCGCCAGCGGGCAACTTGCGTTTTGGCCAGGCCCTTCAGCAGGTGCGTCTGGCCGAGCCGCTGACCTTGGCCCTGAACCAGAAAGAGCAGGGCAGCTCCGCCGCGCTGCTGCCGCCCAGTCTGGTCGAGGCCAGTGCGCCACCGTCCACCCGCACCGTGGCCGCCGGCGACACGCTCAGCAGCATCGTCAAAGAACAGGCGCTGGCCCGTGGCGTGCAGCTCACGGGCTCGCAGACCATGCGCATGGTCCAGCAAGTCGCCAGTGCCAACAAGATCAGCAACGCCAACCGGATTTTTCCCGGCCAGCACATCAATTTGAGCAGCCTGACGGCTGAAATCGAAGCCAGCCGGGGAGGGTCTGTGGTCGCCGTGGCCTACCGCCCGACACCTGCGGCCACCGCCTTGCAAAGCTTTCAGGCCGCCAGCGCCCCCAGTGCGCCGCAGGCTGTCAAAAACAACTCACCGCTGGCCCGCCACGAGGTGCTCGACAAGACCCTCAACCGGGCGGTCAGCAAAGGTTTTATTCCTGCCAACGAAAAAGGCGACGTCCGCGACAAGATCCTGGAACTGGCCAAAAACCACCGTTTCAACCCCGACGACTTCGCCCGCATGACCCTGATGGAGAGCGACGGCATGAACCCGCGCGCCTCCAACCAGCGCTGCCACGGCATCATCCAGTTTTGCGACGGCTCGGACCGCGGCGCCGCTACCGCCGGCTATGCGGCCAACCCCAAGGCTATTTTGGGCCTGAGCGTGTACCAGCAGCTGCACCTGGTGGACAAGTACTTTGACGAGGTTGGCCTTAAGAGCAAAGGCCCAGCCGGGCTGGATGACCTCTATTTGTCAGTGCTCATGCCCTCTGCCCGCAGCGAAACCCGCAGCGACGCCCCCTTGGCCGTCAATGGCACGCAGGCCAAGTCCTTGTACGAAGGGCGCGACATCAACGCGCCCATGACGCGCCAATCCATCTTGCAAGGCTTGCTGAAAAACGCTGCCGACCGGTTGGGCCTGCCCGACCCGACCAGTGGCCGCCTGCATGCCATGCGCACAGCCGCCTACGACGACAACGCACCCCAGATCGACCCTCCCAGCAACCCGCTGCGCTGATGTCAACCCACCGGCAAGGCAGCGGCAAGTTATTGCCGCTGCCTTGC
This sequence comes from Polaromonas sp., assembly GCA_044362035.1. Lineage (GTDB taxonomy): Bacteria > Pseudomonadota > Gammaproteobacteria > Burkholderiales > Burkholderiaceae_C > Polaromonas. Next base: position 10,706 of record JBIKHR010000023.1, read on the forward strand.
CGCTTTGGCAATCGACCCCCGCCATCGCGAGGATGACGGAATGGAGGGCGCGGGGATGGATCTCCGCCTTCGCGAGGCTGACAGAACTGGCAAGTGAGAACCATTCCCATTTCGCAAAGTCATTGAAATCACCACAAACGTCGTAAAAGCGGCAATCGGTACGGTGGCACGCGATTTGCAGTAACAAGCCTGAGGCCCCTTAAAACGGCTGGATGTGTCGGTAAACCGGCATGCGAAAAATCTGCAACCTCACCCGGGTTGCCATCAGGTGGAAAGGTCAGGCCATGAATATTCTGGACAAAGCACTGGGCGTACACGCCAAAGCGCTGAGCGCTCGCAGCGAGCGCATGGAAGTGCTTGCGCGCAACATTGCCAACGCTGACACACCTCATTTCAAGGCCCGGGACTTTGACTTCAAGCAGGTCATGCGCGATGTCACAGAGGAAACGTTGGTCACCACCCGGTCGGGCCATGTGGCGCAGGGCGAAACCGGCGGGCCTGTGGGCCTGATGTACCGCACCCCTTTCAACGTCTCTTTTGACGGCAACACGGTCGAACTCAACGTCGAGCAGGCGAAATACGGTAAGTCGGCAGGCGACTACCAGGCCACGCTCAATTTTCTTGAACAACGCGTCAGTGGCATCCGCAAAGCCCTGCGCGGGGAGTAATCAACATGGCACTCGATCAGATCTTTGGCATTGCAGGCTCAGCGCTCAACGCGCAGTCTGTGCGCATGAACTTGACCGCTTCCAACCTGGCCAACGCCGGCACGGTCAGCGGCACCGAACAAGACGCTTACCGCGGTAAGCGCGCGATTTTCAAGACCATTCTTGAGCAACAGAACTCAGGTCAGCAGGTGGCTTACCCGGGCGGCGTGTCGATTGAGCAGGTGCAGGACGATCCAACGCCCGTGCGCCGCGTCATGGACCCAGGCAACCCGATTGCCGACAAGGACGGCTATGTCTACACCTCCAACGTCAATGAAATGGGCGAGATGGTGGACATGATGGCCGCCTCACGCTCCTACCAAAACAACGTCGAGGTGATCAACACGGCGCGTCAGCTGATGATGCGCACGCTTGAAATCACCCGCGCCTGAATCGTTTCACTCAATCTGACCAGAACCCAGGAATTGTCATGAGCCCTGTATCCAACCTCTCCAGCATCACTCGCGCCTCCGACGTCGCTGCCGCCAAGGCCGCGCCCAGCAAGGCTGCCAGCGGCATGGGCCAACAAGACTTTCTGAAGCTCTTTACCACCCAGCTGCAAAACCAGAATCCGCTGGACCCAACCAAAAACGAGGCCTTTGTGGCGCAGTTGGCGCAGTTCTCGCAGCTTGAAGCCACCACCAACATGGCCACGCAGCTGACCAGCTTTGTGTCCAGCCAGTCGGGTGACCGCATGCTGGCCGGCGCTTCCTTGATCGGCAAGAAAGTCGCACTCGAGGACGTGCCCGTCAGCATGGTTGGCGGTCAGCCTGTGCAAGGTGTTATTTCACTGCCCAACGGTGCCAGCGGCATGATGCTCGAGATCATGGATGCCAGTGGCGCCGTGGTCCGTCAGCAGATCATTGGCGCCCAGCCATCCGGTGAAGTCACCCTGACCTGGGACGGTCGCGACGGCGTCGACACCCTGGTCCCTGATGGCAACTACACATTCAAAGCCACCGTCACAGCCGCCGGTGCCACCACCGAAGTGCCAGTCAAGACCCTGACAACCGTGCGCAGCGTCAGCCAGGACGACCCCACCAGCGAACTCATGGTCATGGTGGATGGCGGGCGCAGCGTCAAGCTGTCCAGCGTGCAGCGCATCAGCGGCTGACCCGATCGTCCAAACGAATTAATCGCCCCCACAGAATTTCTGGAGCACTGAATGTCTTTTTACACATCCCTCACCGGTCTGAACTCTGCCACCGCCCAGCTTGGCGTGACCAGCAACAACATCGCCAACGTGGGTACCACCGGCTTCAAGCGTTCACGCGCTGACTTCGGTGACATTTTTGCCACCTCGCCACTGCAAAAGGCTTCCAGTACGGTCGGTCAGGGCGTCTCGCTCAAGCAGGTCAGCCAGGAATTCAGTCAGGGCAATATTTCCTTCTCGTCCAACGCGCTTGATCTGGCGATCACCGGTGACGGTTTCTTCCCGCTCAAGTCGGCCGACGGCCTGCAGGACATTTACACCCGCAACGGTGCCTTCATGCTGAACGAACAGTTCAACGTGGTCAACTCCGCCGGCCAGCGCCTGATGGCTGCGACGGTTGACTCGACTGGCAGCGCCAATGTGAACGAGCGCGTGGTGCTGACCATTCCGCAGAAAACATCCGGTGATGCCAAGGAAACTTCCTTGATCACACTGGGCGTCAACTTCCCGGCAGACGCCAACGTGATTGACGCCCGTGTGCAGCCATTCAACCGTGCCAACCCGGCTTCGTACAACAAGAGTACGGCATTGACGGTGTACGACAAGGGCGGTAACGGTTATCTGGCCACCATTTACTACGTCAAGACGCAAAACGCCAGCCAGGCCAGCCCGACCAACAAGTGGCAGACCTATGTGTTCGTGGGTGAAGACCAGGTGAAAGCTTCCTTGCTGCAGGCCAGCGACGGCAACAACGAGAAGCTGTACGTCAACAAGTACGGTCAAACCAAGCCATTCAGCGCAGTCAAGGACTTGCTGGTCAACACCAAGACCAAGATGTTCGCGCTGGACGAACTGACAGACACCCAGGTCTCAGTTGCCGCTTCGTTGAAGGGCGCTGCAGTGACAGACGCCACATTTGACCTGGCGGCCGGTGTGAACTTCAGCACCCTCAGCTCGGCCAATAAAACGGCCCTCAAAAGTTTATTCACGGTGGACGTGGACGGCTCAGGCAGTCCTGTCACAGTGGATTTGAGCTACCTGGCCAACAAAACCAGCCTGTACACCGGTGACCAGATCGCCTCAGAAATCACCAACGTGCTGAATCGCAAGTTTGGTGGTGAGCGTTATTTTGACTTTTCGAGTGCTGACAGTCGCGCATTCAATGTGACGTATGTTGACGCTGCCGGCGCGACCCGCACTGCCGCTATCAGCCTGACTCAAGATGCCAATGGCAGGCTCACGATGGATCAGCTTGTTGCCCAGATTAACGAAGACCTGGCCGCATCCCACGCAACCACGGGTGCACAAAGTGTTTCCGTTGTGTATGACCCCGTGTCCCAAGGTCTGGTTTTCAAGGAAAGCACCGGCAAAACGGTTTCATTGGTCACAGCGACCAACCCCAATACGGTGATGGGCTTGACCACCACAGCCAAAGCCCTGACCGATGGTTTGTTGAGTCTGAAACCCAATACCGAAATTCCGATTCGCCGCGCAGACCCGGTTTCGCCTTCAGTGTTGCCTAGCTTGCAGCGCTATGGTGTCAAGGTGAGTTTTGACCCAGTGGGCAAAACCTTCCAGATCGCCAGTGGCTCGACCGGCGATGACTCCAGTTTGGCAATCACGGGCGTTGCCACGGGTAGCTTGGCAGCCAACATGCTGGGTATTGCAAACGCCACTCAAAGCGTTTCAACCGAAGCCTTGCGCGGTCTGAAGTCAACGCCCGCAGTGGCCACAGGCAGCACTTTCTCAACCAACGTCAGCACCAATTTTTCTGTCGATCCTGGCACCGACACCTTCATCGTCACGGTAGATGATGTGCGCGGCGAGATCAAGATCCCGCAACGGTCCAACTATTCGCTGTCCAGCTTCATGTCTGAGCTGCAAAACAGCATCAATACGATGACCGACAGCACGGGCAAGACCGTCAACGGTGTCAAGGTCAGCTATGACGCCGTTGCCAAAGTTTTCAAATTCACCACGGGTACAGCATCGAATAATTCCTTCATCAAGGTGTCGGGCAGCTCTGTCTGGGGTCTGTCGCAGGTTGAGTCCGTGCGCGGTTCGACAACCAGCTGGATCAAGCCAACGCAGTTCGTTGACAAATCCAGCGGAACAGCCAAGCCTGTGTTCATCGATGAATTCGGCAAAGAAACCATCAACGGTGATGGCCTCAAGGTCGCTGAATGGTCGCCCCTGTTTCTGGACAAAGGTGAGCTGACTTTCGACACGGGCGGCAAGATTTTGTCCCCCAAAGCCGGCACCCAACTCGAAACCGTCTTTCTGGCCGGTGGTAAGGGCGCATTGACCATCAACATCGACTACTCCAAGTCCACTCAGTTCACATCACCTTTTGCCGTGTTGTCGCAGTCGCAAGACGGCGCACCCGAGGGTGACCTGGTGGGTGTGACGATTGGCGTGGACGGTCTGGTCAGCGCCAGCTACTCGAACGGTGCTCAGAAATCACTGGCCAAGATTTTGCTCGTCAACTTCTCAAGCCCCAAAGGCTTGCGTCAGATTGGTGACTCCAGCTTCTTGTCTTCAGCGGCCTCGGGCAACCCGATTCTGGGTACTGCCGGCGGCGCAGGTTTCGGCACCATCCGCGCTGGTGCAACAGAGCGTTCCAACGTGGACTTGACGCAAGAGCTGGTGGACCTGATCACCGCTCAGCGTAACTTCCAGGCCAACGCCAAAGCCATTGAGACCAGCACCACCATGACGCAGGCCATCATCAACATCCGCGGTTGATAAAGCCCTGACACCTTCATAACAAAGGACTCACGCCATGG
>JBIKHR010000244.1:0-4726 GCA_044362035.1 Polaromonas sp.
GTGGGCGATGGTTGGATGGTGCTGGCCATGATCTCCTGGGCCGGCTTTTCCTTGCTGCAAAAAAAGTGGACCAGCCCGCTGGGCAGCACCGCGCGACTGGCGGTCATTTGCATGTGCGGCTCACTGCTGCTTTTGCCTTTTGCTTTTTGGGAGTGGCAGCAGGCAGCCACCCCGGTCTGGAGCGCGCAGGCCGGCTGGCTGGTGTTGGTAGCGGCGCTGTTGCCGGGTATAGGCGCATATTGGGCCTACGGGTTTTGCCAAAAAGTGTTGGGCGCCAGTCGCGTGGCCACCGGCCTTTACCTGAGCCCCTTGTACGGCGGTGTGGGCGCCTGGGTGTTGTTGGGCGAGTCGATGGGCTGGCACCATCTCATGGGCGCCAGCCTGATCTTGCCGGGCATTTACCTGGCTTCGCGCAAAGCGGTTTAGCGGCCCTGGCCGGACGCAATCGCCGGACAAGTTTGCATGAAGGGCCGTTGCAAGGCGGTGCGGGCCTCCCAGGCTTCGATCTCGGCCAGGTGCTTGAGGCTCAAGCCGATATCGTCCAGGCCTTCCATCAGCAGCGTGCGCGCGTGGGCTGCAATTTCAAATGTCCAGCGCTGGTTGGCGCCGGCTTCAATCACGCCGCTGGCCAGGTCCACCCGCAACGTCTCTTGCCCGTCTGCCGCCACCGCCCAGCCGGAGAGTTCACGCCAGGCGGGCCAATCCAGGGAGATGGGCAGCACGCCGTTGCTGAAACAGTTTTCACGAAAGAAGTCGGCCAGCGCCACGCCAATGACGCAGCGAATGCCAAAGGCCTTGATGGCCCAGACCGCATGCTCGCGTGAACTGCCGCAACCGAAATTGCTGCCCACCACCAAAATGGGCGCTGCCTTGAAGGCCGGGCGCTCAAGCACAAAGTCGTGTTTGATCTGCCCTTCTGGCGTGCGCCGCATGTAAGCCAGCAGGCCCTGCGCCATGTCGGCGTTCATGTCCTTGAGGTAGGCCGACGGAATAATCTGGTCGGTGTCTACATCGTCGAGCAGCAGGGGCGCGGCAACGCCCTGCACATACAAAAGGGGTTCGCGCTTGCTCATGCCGGTGTCTCCATCAGGCGCCGTACGTCCACCAGGTGGCCCGTCACGGCCGCGGCGGCGGCCATCGCCGGGCTGGCCAGGTGGGTGCGTACATCGCGCCCCTGGCGGTTTTCAAAATTGCGGTTCGAAGTGGCCACGCAGCGTTGGCCCGGTGAGCCGATGTCGCCGTTGGCGCCCGCGCACATCGAGCAGCCGGCCTCGTGCCATTCAAAACCGGCTTGTAGAAATATCTGGTCCAGGCCTTCGGCTTCAGCCTGCCGCTTGATGGTGCTCGAGCCCGGCACCACCAGCGCCTGCACGCCGGCTGCCACGCGCCGGCCTTTCACCACCTGCGCGGCCAGGCGCAGGTCGGGCAGTCGGGCGTTTGAGCACGAGCCAATGAACACGCGGTCGATCGGCAGGCCGACCAGTGGTTGGCCTGCCGCCACGGCCATGTAGGTCAATGCGCGGCCGGCCCGCTCTTGCGCCGATGCGCCCATATCCTGCGGCTGCGGTACGGATTCGTCGATGCCCATAGCTTGGGCGGGGTCGGTGCCCCAGGTGAGCTGGGGCGAGAGGCCGGTGCAGTCTAGGTGATGCTCTTCGTCAAAGACGGCATCTGCGTCTGAGTGCAAGGTTTTCCACCAGGCCACGGCCTCGTCCCAGGCCTGACCCTGCGGTGCGCCGCGCCGGCCGCGGCACCAGTCGATGGTCTTGGCGTCGGGTGCAATCAGGCAGGTGCGCCCGCCCCATTCAATGGTCATGTTGCACAGCGTCATGCGCGACTCGATGTCCATGGCCTCGACCACCGGCCCGGCGTATTCGACCGCCGTGCCGCGCGCAGCGCTCACGCCCATGCGGCGTATCAGGGCCAGCGCCACATCTTTGGCGTTGACCCAGTCAGACAGTTGGCCGTCCAGCCAGATGCGCATTTGCCGGGGCTTTTCCATGGCCATCACCTGGGTGCTCAGCACATGCACCAGCTCGGTGGTGCCGCAGCCAAAGGCCAGGCAGCCAATGGCCCCGACGGTTGAAGCGTGGCTGTCGGGGCAGGCCAGGGTCAGGCCGGGCAGGGCGATGCCCAGCTCGGGCGTGACCACGTGCACGATGCCATGTTCGGGGTCGTTGACATCAAGCACTTTCACGCCGTGGCGCGAGCCCGCCAACAGCGTGGCCTGAATGTGCGGCGAGACACGGATCACGCCCGGCCGCGTCGGCACGGTGTGGTCTTGCACCACCATCGTCAGGTCGGTGCGGCGCACGGTGCGCTGGCTTTCGTCGAGCAGGCCAAAAGCATGCGGAGCGTGCAGCTCATGCACCGCGTGGCGGTCCATGTACAGCAGGTGCTTGCCGTCGGCGCGGGTGCCAACCTGGTGCGGTGCCCAGATTTTGTCGAACAGGGTTTGCGGCATGGTGGACCTTGTGAATTATTTGGGCGTGCCGTCAATCGGCTTGAGAAGCTCGGACTCAAGCGCCAGCCAGCCAGACAAACCCAAGGCCTGGTTGTACTGGTCAAAACTGGCCATGCGTTCGCGTACCGACCGGGTGTTCTGGTCCCGGTGCAGGGCTGTGAGCACCTCGTGCATGGCTTGCACTACGGCGTAGCGGGTGGTGCCCGCATGCAGGGCCAGCACGCAGCCGACTTCTTGCAGCAATTCGTCGCTCAGCTCGCAACTGGGCGGTGTTTCCTGGATGACGGTGACCAGCGGGGCGCGCACCACACTGGCCACGTAGCGCAACTCGTCGGGGGTGTTAGCGCCCATTACCAACACGGCGTCGGCGCCTGCTTCCACATAGGCGCGGCCACGCCGGGTCGCCTCTTCAAGGCCATGCATGGACTTGGCGTCTGTGCGGGCAATGATCCAGAAATCTGGACTGCGCCTAGCCTGCACGGCGGCGCGTATCTTTTGCGCATGTTCTTCCTGGCTGACCACCGGAATGCCTTGCGGCAACAGACCGCAGCGCTTGGGCGTGACCTGGTCTTCAATGTGAATCGCCGCTATGCCTGCGGCCTCAAACTCCTGCACGGTGCGCACCACGTTGAGTACGCCGCCGTAACCCGTGTCGGCGTCGCAGATTACCGGGATGTCCAGCTGGCGTGCGATGCGGCCCACATGCGCCAGGTTTTCGCTCATGTCCAGCATGCCCACGTCCGGCATGCCCAGCAAGCTGGCAGACACCGCGTTGCCCGAGAACGCCACGGCCCCAAAACCCACCTGCTGCGCAATCCGCGCAGACAGGCCGTCGTAGACGCCGGGCACCCGCACCAGTTGGCGTGATTGGGTCAGCTTGCGCCAGGCAGCGCGCACGTTTTCAGGGCTCATGGGTCCGTCCTTCGGGGTGGGTTTTCCGTATCAGATAAGAGATACATTTCAGCATAAGATACTTGAGCTTTTGTCAATCGATACTGAATATTAAAGGTCTTGAAAAATGACTCCAATGAACCGCCGATCTGCCTTGTTGACATGCGCCTCTTCGCTGGCCGCCCTGACACCGGGCATGTCGCTGGCCCAGGGTGCAGCTACCTACCCCAACAAAAATGTTCGCTGGGTGGTCCCCACCTCCACCGGTGCCGGCACCGACTTTGCCGGCCGCGTTTTCGCGCAGATTGCTTCTGAAAATTGGAAGCAGTCGCTGGTGGTGGAAAACCGCTCGGGCGCCGCCGGCATGCTGGGCCTGGACTTTGTGGCCGGCTCGGCGGCTGACGGCTACACGCTGCTGTTTTTCAGCGTGTCGCAGTTCATCGATGCCACCTTGCTGCAGAAATACAGCTTCGAAGCCAACAAGGACTTCACGCCCATCTCCATGCTGGCCACCACGCCCCTGTTGCTGGTGGCGCACGCAGACGCACAGGTCAGCACCGTGCAGCAACTGATCGCCAAGGCCAAGGCGCAGCCCAAGGCACTCAACTACTCCTCCGGCGGCAGTGGCGGCCTGACGCATCTGGCCATGGAAGTGTTCCTGAACAAGGCCGGCATCGAGGTGCTGCATGTGCCTTACAAAGGCAGCGGCCCTGCGGTCGTTGACCTGCTGGCCAATGTGGTGCAACTGTCCTTTGCCACCCCGGCGGCGGTGTTGCCGCACATCAAGTCGGGCCGCCTCAAGGCCTTGGGTGTGACCACCGCCACGCGTTCGAGCATGCTGCCTGACGTGCCCACTTTTGCCGAAATCGGCTTCCCTTCGGTCAATATCACCAGCTGGTACGGTGTGGCCGGTCCGGCCAACCTGCCGGCTGACATCACCGAAAAGATTTCGCGGACCTTTGCCCAGGCCACCAAAAGCGGGCCCTTGCGCGACAAGCTGGTCAACGGCGGCATCGACCCAATCTTGTCCACGCCTGCCGAGATGGCCCGCACCCTTCGCACTGAGCGCGAGCAGTTGCAGGCCATCGTCAAAAGCATCGGTTTCAAGAAAGACTGAGGCCTGGCCCGGCCTGGCGCCTGCCAATGCAGTCACCTGCCGCATTCACTCACCTCGACTTGGTTCGCCTGCATGAGCAGGCCTTGGACCGCCCTTGGCATGCGGGCCAGCCGCCTGCGCTGGCGGCACTGCCGGTCGATGCGCCGGTGTGCGCTGTTTTCTCACCGCACCCGGACGACGAAGCCATCTCTGGCGCACTGGCCTGGCGTTTGCGCCACGAGTGCGGCTGGCGGGTGGTCAATGTTGCGGTCACG
>JBIKHR010000245.1:0-4698 GCA_044362035.1 Polaromonas sp.
CTGGCCCAGCAGTTTGTGCAATTCTCGCTGGATTGCGGGGTGCTCAAGTTCGGGGAGTTCAAAACCAAGGCCGGCCGCATGAGCCCCTACTTTTTCAACGCCGGTTTGTTTGACGACGGCGCCAAGCTCGGGCGGCTCGCTAGCTTTTACGCGCAGCGCCTGGTGAGCAGCGGCATCGAGTTCGACATGATCTTTGGCCCGGCCTACAAGGGCATCCCTTTGGGTGCAGCGGTGGCCATTGAGCTGGCGCGGCTGGGGCGCAACGTGCCCTTTGCCTACAACCGCAAAGAGGCTAAAGACCACGGCGAGGGCGGCAGCCTGGTGGGTGCGCCGCTCAAAGGGCGTGTGCTGATCATTGATGACGTGATGAGCGCCGGCACCGCCGCACGCGAGTCGATTGCGCTGATCAAGGCGGCCGGCGCCATTCCCCACGCAGTAGCGATTGCGCTGGACCGCCAGGAAATGGCGACCGAAACCCTGGCCGACGGCAGCACCCGCGATGTGTCCTATAGCGCCGTGCAGTACGTGCGCGAGCAGGTTGGCTTGCAGGTGTGCGCGATTGCAGAACTCAGCGACTTGCTGGCCTACCTGAGCGCGCAGCCTGGCAACGCCATGGGCGAGCACCTGGCACGGGTGCAGGCTTACCGCGACCGCTACGGCGCAACCGGCGTTTAAACGCCGGCAACCAAAGGGTCAGGCGCCCGCGCCCATCAAGAATTCGGTCTTGCCCAAAGCCACGCCGTTGTGGCGCAGGATGGCGTAAGCCGTGGTGATGTGGAAAAACATATTGGGCAGCGCCCAGTTTTTCAGGTAGTCCTCGCCGCGCATGGTGCGCGTCGCGGTCTTGCCGGCTGGAAAGGTGACTTGCTTGTCTTCCAGGCCGTCGAGCGCGGCGGGCGGCACGGTCTGCAGCCAGGCCAGCGTCTTGTCGATGCGGGCCACCAACTCTTCCAGTGTGTCTTCGGTGTTTTCAAACACCGGCGCTTCCAGGCCCGAGATGCGTGCGGCGCACAGCTTGGCGGCATCGCAGGCAATACAAATCTGCCTTTTGAAGGGCAGCATGTCCGGCGCCAGTCGGTACTGCACCAGCGCCTGCTCGTCGTAGCCGCGCGCCTGCACGTCGGCCTGCGCCTTGGTCAGCAGATGGCGCAGATTGCCCAGGAATTTTTGAAACACGGGAAGGCTGGCGGAAGAAAGCGAGATGGACATGAAGCGGGTCTTTCTGAACAGTTGAGCAACAGTGAGCCCGAGTATGCACCGGCCCTGCCTCTGCGTCGTCATCCCTGCGAATGCAGGAACCCATCTTGGCTATACTTGTATAGCAATTCCCCAGGAGCACCCCATGCTGGCTATCCGTTTACCCGAAAGCATTGAGACCCGGCTGGGCCATCTGGCCCAGGAAACCGGTTTGACCAAGACCGCCTTGGTGCGCGAGGCCATCCTCGAGCACATTGACGACCTAGAGGACTATTTCCTGGCCGAAGCCCGCGCCAGAAAAAACCGCAAGGCCATTTCGCTGGACGATGTGGAGCGCGAGCTTGGTCTGGGCGATTGAATTCGACCCGGACGCCCTGAAGGACCTGCGAAAACTCGACAAACCTGTTCAGATTCGGTTGGTCGTTTTTTTGCGCAACCGTATCAGCATGCTGAACAATCCACGCGACCTGGGCGAAGCGTTGTCGGGCCAACGCCTGGGCACATATTGGAAGTACCGGGTCGGAGACTGGCGCATCATCTGCGACATTCAGGACCAACGGATTGTGGTGCGCGTACTGCGCGTGGGTAACCGGCGCGAAATCTACCGCTAGCCTGCGCTTACGACAATTTCTTCTTGAGCAGCTCGTTGACCTGCGCCGGGTTGGCCTTGCCTTTGCTGGCTTTCATGGCCTGGCCGACCAGGGCGTTAAAGGCCTTGGCGTTGCCGGCTTTGTACTCTTCAACGTTCTTGGCGTTGGCGGCCAGCACCTCGTCGATGATTTTGTCGAGCTCACCGGTGTCGCTCATTTGCTTGAGGCCTTTGGCGTCGATGAGCGCATCGACGTCGCGGCCTTCACCGGTCCACAGTGCGTCAAATACCTGGCGCGCCGCATTGTTAGACAGCGTGCCGTCTGCAATGCGGCCGATCAACTGGCCGAGTTGCGCGGCGCTGACGCCCGAGTCGTTGATGGTTTTGCCATCGGCGTTCAGGCGTTTGGACAGCTCGCCCATGACCCAGTTGCTGGCCAGCTTGGCCTGGCCGCAGGCTTTGGCTGTGGCTTCAAAGTAAGCAGCCACGGCCTTGCTCTGCGTGAGCTGGCCGGCGTCGTAGTCGCTCAGGCCGTGTTCGCGCACAAAGCGCTCGGCCATCACGCGCGGCAACTCGCTCATCTCGTTGCGGGTTTGCTCGACCCAGGCACGCTCGATCATCAGTGGCGGCAAATCCGGGTCGGGGAAGTAGCGGTAATCGGCTGCGTCTTCTTTGGTCCGCATGCTGCGCGTCTCGCCGGTGTCGGGGTCAAACAGCACGGTGGCTTGCTGGATGGTGTGGCCGTCTTCAATCTGCTCGATCTGCCAGCGCACCTCAAAGTCAATCGCCTGCTGCATGAACTTGAAGCTGTTCAGGTTCTTGATCTCGCGGCGCGTGCCGAGCTCAGCGCCGGGTTTGCGCACCGACACGTTGGCGTCGCAGCGGAAAGAGCCTTCTTGCATGTTGCCATCGCAAATGCCGATCCAGGTGACGATCTTGTGCAACTCTTTGGCGTAGGCCACGGCCTCGGCGCTGGAGCGCATGTCGGGCTCGGTGACGATCTCCAGCAGCGGCGTGCCGGCGCGGTTCAGGTCGATGCCGGTCATGTCGATGAAGTCTTCATGCAGCGACTTGCCGGCGTCTTCTTCAAGGTGGGCGCGCACCAGGCGCACGCTTTTCTTTTCACCGTCCAGAAAGAATTCGACCACACCGCCTTGCACCACCGGAATCTCGAACTGGCTGATCTGGTAGCCCTTGGGCAGGTCGGGGTAGAAGTAGTTTTTGCGCGCAAACACGCTGGATTCGGCGATGTGCGCGTTGACGGCCAGGCCGAACTCGATGGCGCGTTGCACCGCGCCCTTGTTCATCACAGGCAGCGCGCCGGGCAGCGCAAAGTCCACGGCGGAAGCCTGCGTGTTGGGATCGGCACCAAAGGCGGTGGAGGCGCGGCTGAAAATTTTCGATTGCGTGGTCAGCTGGGTGTGGGTTTCAAAGCCAATGACGACTTCGTAGCCTTGCACGAGCAGGGATTTTTCGGTGTTCATGGTGGTGCTCATGCCGGCGCTCCGGGCTTGCGCTGGTGCCAGTCGGTGGCCAGCTGAAACTGGTGCGCGGTGCCCAGCAACTGCGCTTCTTGAAAGTAGTTGCCAATGAGTTGCAGGCCAACAGGCATGCCGTGCGCGCCGAAGCCGGCCGGCACGCTCATGCCGGGCAAACCGGCCAGGCTGCTGGACAGCGTGTAGATGTCGGCCAGGTAGGCGGCCACCGGGTCGTCGGTCTTGTCGCCAATGGCCCAGGCCACGGTGGGCGAGACCGGTCCGGCAATGATGTCGCACTGTGCGAAGGCTTTTTGAAAGTCTTCAGCGATCAGGCGGCGGATTTTTTGTGCCTTGAGGTAATACGCGTCGTAGTAGCCGTGAGAGAGCACGTAGGTGCCGATCATGATGCGGCGCTTGACTTCGTCGCCGAAGCCTTCGGCGCGGGTCTTTTTGTACATGTCTTCGAGGTCGGTGTAATTCTGGGCGCGGTGGCCGTAGCGCACGCCGTCATAGCGGCTCAGGTTGCTGCTGGCCTCGGCCGGCGCAATGACGTAGTAAACGGGAATCGACAGCTCGGTCAGCGGCAGGTTGACATCGACCAGCGTGGCGCCCAGCTTTTCCATCTCTGAAAGTGCGCCGCGCACGGCGGCCAGCACATCGGCGCTGCAACCGGCGCCAAAAAACTGCGTAGGCAAACCAATGCGCAGGCCGGCCAACGGCTTGCCGGGCGTGGCTTGTTCGCGCGGTGTGCGCAGGGCGGCAGCGTAGTCGATGGCGGGCATGTCCAGCGAGGTTGAGTCGCGGTCCAGGTCGGGGCCAGCCATGGCGCTGAGCAGCAGGGCGCAGTCTTCGGCGCTGCGGGCCATCGGGCCGGCCTGGTCCAGGCTGGAGGCAAAAGCCACCATGCCGTAGCGCGAGCAGCGGCCGTACGTGGGCTTGATGCCGGTGATGCCGGTGAGCGAGGCGGGCTGGCGGATCGAGCCGCCGGTGTCGGTGCCGGTGGCGGCCGGCACCAGGCGCGCGGCCACGGCGGCGGCCGAACCGCCCGAGGAGCCGCCGGGCACGCGAGTGGTGTCCCAGGGGTTTTGTACTGGTTTGTAAGCGCTGTTGTCGTTGCCCGAGCCCATGGCGAATTCGTCGCAATTGAGCTTGCCCAGCGTCACCATGCCGGCACCGGCATTCACGCCAAGCCGGCTGACCACGGTGGCATCAAACGGGCTGCGGTAGTTCGCCAGCATCTTCGAGCCGGCGGTGGTGGGGAAGTCGCGGGTGACAAAAACGTCTTTGTGCGCCAGCGGCACACCCAGCAGCGGCGTGCGTTCGCCGGCGGCCAGACGGGCGTCGGCGGCGCGGGCCTGAGCCAGTGATGTGTCGGCATCTGTCGCTAAAAACGCGCCCAGGCCGTCTTCTGCCTGGATGCGGGCCAAAAAGTGC
>JBIKHR010000246.1:0-4688 GCA_044362035.1 Polaromonas sp.
CTAAAAACACCGCCGTCTGGACGCATACAGTCCGGCCAAAGCGGGGGTACAGACGGGGGTGTAAATTAGATCAGTTAAAGACAGAACCTAGAATTCATGCGGGTTGTAAAGCTTCTTTCGAGCGGTTTCACACGACCAAGAGACAGTACAAAGGCCTTCAAGGAGCGATTCTTGAAGGCTTTTTTCATTGGTGAGTCAATGGCTTATGTTGCAACGGCGTAAAGGGCCTGATATTGGCAGCCAATCAGCCCCCGCCTCGTCACATTGATATGGGCCGACAACGATGTGTGTGATCAGAGCCTCAAGGTTTTGGCAATCAGGGCGCTGTCAGGTGGAAGGTTCATACTACCCGTATGGAACGCGCTTCAAAATTCACCGGCTCTTCCACCACAGCCTTCATTAAATTTCTCGGCTTGGTGCGCACCGCTGCTCTCAAGGGCAACGGCCAAGACTTGGGTGATCCGGAAATCGCCATGCTTCATACGCTGGCCCACAGCTGGCTGGCCGGTGAGCCGCTGACCGTGCTCAAGGCCATGAGCGCCAACGACCAGTGCTCTGGCACCAGTTCACACCGCTCGCTCAAGATGCTTCGCAAAAAGGGCTACATCAGCCTGGCTCTCAACCCGTTGGACAACCGCGTCAAGGCCGTGCTGCCGACAGAACTGGCCATGCGCTACTTCGATGTCATGGGCAAGTGCATGGCCAAGGCGAGCGTTTGAAGGGGAAAGGGCCGCGGTGCGGCTTGGCGTTAACCCTTCTTGAATCGATTCCATCAGTCAGCGCCAGGCGCGAAGCACCTCAGACTAATTCTTGTAGACGCAGTAGTTACCCTGGCCTACATAGCCATACGGACACATGGCCGAGTGTTTAAGAAAAGCCGCTTTGGCGTTTTTATTGGCCACGCAGTAGTTGCCTTGACTGGCGTAGCCACTTGGACAAGACCCATGCTTGGGAATCGCCAGCTGTGCCCCAGCGCCAGGTGCACAAAAATTTCCCTGCGTGACGTAATCCGATGGGCAGCTACCGTCTTTGGGTATGGGTGTCTTGGGGGGCAACTGCGCATGCGCGAGAAAGCACAGAAAAAGTGAGCCTATAAAAGCATTCCGTGCGATCGTCATGAGGATGTCATCCATTGGTTGACAGCGAATGGGCGGCTACAAAACCAGCGTCGGGAACCCGTCAACAGTGTTGCCGGATGAATCTCTAATTTGCTGCATCTGCCCGTGCTTGAAATGACCAAGCATCAGCATTTTCAATATGCCACGACTATCGCTTCCGGTCAATTTATCCTTCGTTTTAAATCTCTTCCTCTCTTGCGTTTGATCAACACGCCCTGGCGCCGGCTGGGTGATGCTCGGTTCTTGTTTGCCCTGCTGAGGCCGGGCCTGAACCCTTGAAAGATCCGTCATGAAGCGCAATCCCTTTTTGTCACGCCGCATTGCGGTGGCGGCCGCTGTGCTGGCCCTGGGTGGGGCTATGGTTTTTGTGGCCTTGCGCACCGGGCCGCTGGCGCCCGTTAAGGTGACGCTGACACGGGTGACCAGCGGCACTTTAAGCCCCTCGGTGTTTGGCATCGGCACGGTGGAAGCCCGGCGCAGCTGGATGATCGGGCCGACCACGGCGGGCCGGGTTCTGATGGTGAAGGTTGACGTGGGCGATGTGGTCAAGGCCGGGCAATTGCTGGCCGAGATGGATCCGGTGGACCTGGACCAGCGTTTGCAGGCGCTGGATGCGTCGCTGGCGCGCGCCGGCAGTGCGCAACTGGCCGCACAGGCGCAACTGAGCGACGCAACGGCGCGGCGCACGCTGGCTTGGTCCAACAATGAGCGCAACCTGAGCTTGGCCGGACAGAATTTCATCAGCGCGGGTGCGCTGGAGGCACGCCAGCAGGAGCTGTTGTCGGCCAACGCTGCCCTGCAATCGGCCCAGGCCAATCTGGAGGGTGCGGGCCAGGACCAACTGCGTCTCAAGGCCGATCGCGCCGGCCTGCTGCAGCAGCGCGGCAATGTGCGCTTGCTGGCGCCTGCCGATGGCGTGGTGACCAGCCGCGATGCCGAAGCCGGCAGCACGGTGGTGGCAGGGCAGCCAGTACTCCGCCTGATAGACCCGGCCAGCCTGTGGGTGCGCCTGCGCGTGGACCAGGGTCGCTCTGCCGGTCTGGCCGCCGGCTTGCCAGCGCGCATTGTGTTGCGCTCGCAAGCGCGGCATGAACTCACCGGCCAGGTGGCGCGTATCGAGTTGCTGGCCGACAGCGTGACCGAAGAGCGGATTGCCCAGGTGGCTATTGCGCAGCCGCCTGCGGGTGTGTCGGTGGGTGAGATGGCCGAGGTGACGCTGTCGCTGCCCGTCATCAGCCCGGCCTTGCTGCTGCCCAATGCCAGCATTGCCCGCCAACAGGGGCAAACCGGGGTCTGGCGCCTGAAGTCGGGTCAGCCCGAGTTTGTGCCGGTGCAGCTGGGCGCTATCGGGCTCGACGGGCAGGTGCAGGTCTTGCAGGGTTTGGCGGCCGGGGATGAGGTGGTGGTTTACAGCCAGAAGGCTTTGAGCGCGGGCACGCGCATTCAGGTCGTGGACGCGCTGGTCAAGCCGGAAGCCGTGCCGTGATCAGCCTGGCCGGACGCGACATTCTGCACAGCTGGGGAAAATTCGCGCTCACGGGGCTGGGACTCGGCTTGCTGATCGGCGTGACGCTGACCATGGCCGGTGTTTACCGCGGCATGGTGGACGATGCTCACGCCTTGATCACCAACAGCGGCGCCGACCTGTGGGTGGTGCAACAAGACACCCAGGGGCCGTATGCGGAATCGTCGAGCATCAAGGACGATGTGGTGCGCAGTGTGCGCGGCATGCCGGGCGTGTCGCAGGCGGCCAATGTCACGTATTTCACGCTGCAGGTGCAAGGCGCCAGCGGTGACGATAAGCGTGTCATGGTGGTCGGCATCGAACCCGGGCAGCCCGGCGAGCCCGGCTATCTGCTGGCGGGCCGGCAGATCACGCGCAACCACTACGAAGCCGTGGCCGACATTCGCGCCGGCTTGGCGCTGGGCGAGACGGTCCGCATCCGTCGCCACGGCTACACGGTGGTTGGCCTGACGCAGCGCATGGTGTCTTCGGGCGGTGACCCGATGGTTTTCATCCCGCTGAAGGACGCGCAGGAGAGTCAGTTTCTCAAGGACAACGACGCGATTGAAAACGACCGAGCCCGCAGCGCGGCCAACCCGGCTTTCAACCGGCCCGGCGTGCCGGGTTTGCTGGACGCGGTGCAGGCGCTGCAAACCAGCAGCCACAGCGTGAACGCCGTGCTGGTGCAAGTGCAAAGCGGCTGGTTGCCCGAGCGTGTGGCCGAACCAATCCGGCGCTGGAAGCACCTGTCGGTGTTCACCCGGGCCGGCATGGAGGACATTCTGGTGGCCAAGCTGATTGCCACTTCGGCCAAACAGATCGGCATGTTCCTGGCCATCCTGGCGCTGGTCAGCGCGGCCATTGTGGCCTTCATCATTTACACCATGACGCTGGGCAAGATACGCGAGATCGCCGTGCTCAAGCTGATTGGCACGCGCAACAGCACCATCGCCGGCATGATCCTGCAGCAGGCGCTGGGCTTGGGGCTGATTGGTTTTGTGGTGGGCAAGGTCGCGGCTACGTTGTGGGCGCCGGTCTTTCCAAAATTTGTACTGCTGCTGACGCAGGACGCAGTCACCGGCCTGCTGGCCACGCTGTTCATTTGCGCGCTGGCCAGCACGCTGGCCATTCGCGTGGCGTTGAAAGTTGACCCGGCCGAGGCCATCGGATGACTGCCATGAACGCTAACCCCAACCCCGCCGGCGGTATCCGCATCGAAGGCTTGCGCAAAGTCTATGGCCAGGGCGACACCGCTGTGGAGGCCCTTAAAAACGTCAACATGGCGGTGGCCCCCGGTGAAGTGGTGGGCCTGGTCGGCCCCTCGGGTTCGGGCAAGAGCACCTTGCTCAAATGCCTGGGCGCGATCATCGAGCCCACGGCCGGGCGCATGTACCTGGGCGACGAGCTGATCTATGACAACGGCTGGGCCAGTGCGGACCTGCGCGCATTGCGGCGCGACCGCATCGGCTTTGTGTTTCAGGCGCCGTACCTCATACCTTTTCTGGATGTGACTGACAACGTGGCTTTGCTGCCCATGCTGGCCGGCGTGCCTAACGCCCAAGCCAGAAGCCGGGCCATGGAACTGCTGACTGCGCTGGACGTGGCGCACCGCGCCAAGGCCGAGCCTTCACAGCTTTCCGGCGGCGAGCAGCAACGCGTGTCGATTGCCCGGGCGCTGGCCAACCGCCCGCCGGTGATTCTGGCTGACGAGCCCACCGCGCCACTCGATAGCGAGCGGGCACTGGCCGTCATGCGCATCCTCAACCAGATGGCGCTGCAAGCGCAGACGGCCATCATCGTGGTCACGCACGACGAAAAAATCATTCCCACCTTCAAGCGGATTTACCACATCCGCGACGGCCAGACGGTGGAAGAGCGCGGCGAGGGCAGGGCGCTCTGAGCGCGGCAACAAGGCTCAGGGCTGCAGGGCGTTGTTGACAGCTTGCAGGCGCTGCGCGTCCAACTGCCCGACGAGCGCGTCCAGCTGCAAGCGGTTTTGCAGGGTGTCGATGCGCGCCTGCAGCAAGGCGAGCTCGGCAGCACTGGCGTCGTTTTCTGCGTTCAGT